>JAUPVN010000006.1 GCA_030917025.1 Patescibacteria group bacterium
ATAAGCTTAATTTTTGTTTTAGAAGTAACTATTGCATCAAATAACGGAATTGCCGCCCCGCCAGAATATCCAAAAATATACTCTACACCATGCTTCTCTAGTGTTCTAATAATTGCAGTTGCACCATCCATTTTACTCATTTTGGTCTCCTTTATATGCCACTGCATCAATTTCTATCACAATATCAACATCGCCCCCAACTCTTGGCAACTCAATAACGGCTACAGTTGCCCGCGCAGGTTTAATATTTTCAAAATAATTAGCATAAACTTCATTCATGGGCGCAAAATATGTCATATCTGAAAGGTAAACTGTAGTTTTAACCAAATTTTCTAAACTAAGATTTTTTGTAGCAAGCACCGCTTTTAAGTTAAGTATTACTTGTTTTGTTTGTGCCCTAATACCAATAGGAGCTTTTTTACTTACGGGGTCAACCCCAACCTGGCCAGAAACAAAGTATAAATTACCAGCATTTTTTATTGGGCTATAAGGGCCATAAATCGTGATTTTATTAGATTGTGATCTATTGTTCATGGTTGTCTCCTTTTAATATTAAAAAACCGCTAATTTGCGGTATAAGCTGTGTTGCTATTTGGCCAATTTTATTTATAAGCGCTAAAAGCAACACAGCTTCTTGCAAGAAGAATGTTAATTGCTACTAGACTTAAAATTGGGCTATTGTTCATAAGGTTATTTTTAGTGTACGATTATGCAACAAACCTGTCAAGAACAATTATATTTACTCAATAAGAGTAAACCCCCCAATTATAGCTTCTTTTTGTGTTTGCAATTCATCACTCTGATTAGTGTTTTCAAAATATAACACATAAAATATACACGTATGATCAAAATAATACAGCTCTTTTTGCACGTCACCATCTAAAGTTAAAAAAGTAGATTCTTGACCATCTATATCAACTTGCTGTGTATTTTTAATAGTATCATCAGCTATATATAATTCTAAAAGCGCATCAATACTTTTACCATTAATGGGCGTAGCGGTAATAATAGCTTTTCCTAGGCTAGGAGAATTAACTACATTATGCGAATATGCTATATACTGTCCAACCTCAATAGCTGTGCTACTGCCCGTTGGGGTTTCACCCTCTACAGTCTGAATAACCACATACTTGCTTGGCAAATCTAATCTAAATTTACCCACAGCTGCCGTAAATACAGTATTTTTATTATTATTTTCCCAAGTATTATCTAACGAATCATTATTATTATGATCGTTAAATAATATATACGTGCTAAAAGCTATAGCAACGAACAGAAGTGCAATAATTACCATTTTTATATTTAATTTTTTCATATGTTTTAGTATTACATTATTTTTTAAAATTTTTAATATTTAAATTTTATAAATATAGCGATTTTGCTAAGGACATTTATGTATTTCTGCTATAATTATTATATAAATAAGGGTAAATATAAAGAAGTTATGAACAAAAATTTTCTTGCCGGAGCCTTAATGGGAATATGTCTTATTTTTGCAGGTATGATTCTTATTTATAATCAACAAAAGGGCTATAGTATTGATATTCCACAGCCCACTAACCAAAAACAGCCCCAGCCATTGCCTTCTTTTAATAAAGATCTCTTATTGCAAGATATTAACCTAATTACTAATGATTATCCTGCCCTAGAGACAGGTATTAGTGTCCAATCATACTTAGATAACTTACAAATAAATATTAATGCAGATAGTAATTTTGATGCAGCCAGCACCAATAAGCTACCGGTAGCTGTATATGCTCTGCACAAAATAGACCATGGTGAATTATCATTTGATACCAACATCTATGGGTTAAGTCTTAAAGAAACTTTAGAATTAATGATAATCCAAAGTGATAATCAGGCGTGGGAAAACTTACTTTCTTATTTTGGTATACAAACTATCAAAGAATACCTTGCCCCATTAGGCGTCACATCATTTTATAATAATGATCAAAACATTATAAGCCCACAAGATTCTGCAAAATTACTTCGTTTATCACAAAACGGGGTTTTAGGTGAAGACACTGCCGAATATTTGGCTAATATTATGGCTCAAAGCGTAACAGGGCCAGTTACCCTGGCTACAGAATTTGCTAATTCACCCAAAAAAACAGGTTGGTTAGATACTAACTATAATTTTGTTGGGATTATTGGCAAAGATAATAAAAAATATTCTATAGCAATATTTACTAAAAATATAGACGGTTCAGAGTTAGATTACCAAGCTGCCCAGGATTATATAAATAAAGTTTTATTAACAATTAATGCTTCATTAAGCGCGAATTAAACCTAGCTACTATGTTGGGTACCCAAAATACCACCTTACCTAATACTACGTTACAAGGTACTAGCCCAAAAGTACGACTATCTGTACTTGCCGCTTTGTTGTCGCCAATCAAGAATACCTTGCCATTTTTTACTAGACCAACTCTTTTAATTATTTCTTTTCCGTTAATATTTGCAATTACTATACTATTAGCATAAATATGCATATGATGGATTTTTTTAGCAAAAACAATATCTCCAGGCTTTAAAACTGGTGCCATACTATTACCCACAACGCGGCGCATAAACATTTATTGTCCTTTTGTAGTTTAGCTAATTACCACTTTGAACGATTTTAAATAACTCATCTAAAGCCGCAACCCTTTCATTAAGCTCTAGGCAAGCCTCTTTATTAACGGCATGCTTTACAACACTTGCTTGTTTAGCTACTTGCCATACAATATCATGCAAGCTAGGGTGAGCCGTTAGATGTTCTGGCTTAAAAAAATCACTCCATAAAATATAGGCTTGTTCTTTTACTTTTTGAGCGTGCTCTTCTTTGGTATTAACCATACGTACAAAATTATTATACTTATTAATGCTATCTAGCTCGCCCAGATCTTCTATTTTTTGAACCATTTTTAAACAAGTATCGGCCGAGTGTTTTATTGTATCTGTTTCATAAATTCCACACGGAACATCACAATGTGCATAAACCGGTTTAATAAATCCTTTAAACATTTCATTGCCCTCCTTTAATATCTTTATTATAACCTAAGATGTATAATTTAAAGCACAAACAAATTATTATAATTAGACGTCTAAAGACCGCAACTTAGTAATTTTTTGGCTTTGCTCTTTACGCCAATCAGCAATAGCTCCATGATTTCCACTTAACAAAACATTTGGCACTGCTAAATCTTTATATATCTCTGGGCGAGTGTACTGTGGATATTCTATATCAATATTGTTGCTAAAAGATTCATTTATTGCGCTTGTTTCACCACCTAAAACACCAGGTATAAGCCTTACAACACTGTCTACAACCACCATTGCGGCTATTTCACCGCCCGTTAGAACATAGTTACCAATACATATCTCATCATCCACCAGACTAGTTATACGCTCATCGTAACCCTCGTAATGCCCGCAAATAATGATTAGGTCTTGTTTAGCGTCTGAATAGGCTTGAGCCTTATTTTGTGTATACATTTCTCCACGTGGGGTCATTAATAGAACCTTAGCATTTGGTGATATTTTTTTTGCATGCTCAACTGCAGCAAATAAAGGTTCTGGCTTAAGCACCATGCCGTCTCCACCGCCATAAGGTGTATCGTCTACTGTTTTACGTTGACCAATGCCAAATTGACGTAAGTCTATTGTATGAAGTTTAGCTAGCTTTTTATCTTGGGCTTTCCATAGCATACTGCCACCAAAAACCTCTGTAAACATATTACTAAATAGTGTAATTACATAAATATTCATCTGTTACATAATACCACAACAGAAAAACAAATTTTTTGAATATACAATTCTAAGTATTATATTAATAACAATTAAATATCTAAATCATCTAAATCAGATAATTCTTGGCGTGTTTTGCTTACCACAGAATCATGATCTTTTTGGGCAGTAACTTGTGTGTCATCGGCGTCGTCATCACTTGCGCTAGATCTTGTATTGTCGCGTGGGCCAGGGCCACCGGCTGGGTCAATAATTTTAAGATTATAACGAGCATCGTTTTTGGTGCCAAGAGCTCTTAGCAAACTACGAATGCTCTGTGCCGTTGCGCCTCTTTTACCTATAACTCTGCCAAGATCTTCTGGTGCTACGGTTAGTTCTAGTAAAACACCTTTTTCGTCTATAGTGCGTACAACTTGCACCGCGTCTGGGTTGCCAACTAATGATTTTACTATATATTCTACAAACTGCTGATCTATAGAAGCCATTCTGATTTTCTCCTTACTTATTACTTACAATTACTGTATTTATAGTATATCAAAAAACCACTAATACCGTAATAGCTTTAGACCCATTAGTGGTTATTGATTAAAATTTACTCTTTTGGCGCTTCTGCAACGGTTTCTACAGGCGTTTCAGCTTCTTTAGCCGGTTCTTCTGCAGCTTCTGCCTTTGGCTCTTCTGCTGGTTCTTCTTTTGCGGCAGGTGCCTCTTTGGGCTGATTTTTACGTAATTTATCGGTATTCTTAATAGCTTTTTTTTGAACAGCCTTTGTGGTTACCCAACTTGGTAATTTTACGCCTTCTGTTTTAAAAATGGCTACTACTCTTTCAGATGGTTGTGCACCATTATCAAGATATTTTTGAGCTGCTTCTTTGTTTAAAATAACTTTTTTACTATGTGGATCATAAGACCCTAATTGAGAAATTACTCGGCCACTGGTTGGTGTCCGGCGAGAATCTTGCACTACCATTCGGTAATGCGCTAAACCTTTGCGCCCTACGCGCTGCATTCTGATTGCTAACATATGCCTCTTACTAACAATTAACGTTTAATATTATTCTTACAGATGCTTATTGTATCTGTTTTTGTGCTACCTGTCAACGCTTGGTTTGGTCTTTTTTTGTGGTTGCTCTTTTTTATACTTAGCCAAAGCTAATTCTGCGGCTTGTTGTTGAGCAATTTGCTTGCTTGGTCCAACACCTTTACCCTTTAGATCTGTGTCTACAAATACACCCACCGTAAATGTTTTATCGTGATCTGGGCCTTCTTCTGATAACACTTTATATTGTGGTGTAGCGTTATCTAAACTTTGGGCTATCTCTTGCAAGCGCGATTTAGGATCCATCCAAGACCCCGTGTCTAAAATAGTCTGAAAAGTTGTTAACAAACTAATACTTATAAATTGTTTAGCTGCATCATAACCTTTATCCATATATAAAGCACCAATCACCGCCTCATAGCAATTTGCCAAAATTTGCTGGCGTGCTCTGTCACTACCGCGCTTTTCGCCGCGAGATAAACGTAAAAAGGTGTCAAAGCCTAACCTATCGGCTGCAGCACTTATGCTTTCTGTACGCACTAAAGAACTACGCCAATTAGTTAAAATACCCTCTGGGTCTGTATAATTTGTATATAAATATTCGGTTACAACCAGCTCTAATACGGCGTCACCCAAAAACTCTAGCCGTTCATTGTGTTCTTTAACGGTTTTTTTATGCTCATTTAAATAGGACCTATGAGTAAAAGCCGTAACAAGTAAACTTAAATTGTTAAAATCTCCACCCAACTTTTCTACTGCTAGTTTTTGATATATGCTATGATCTTGCATTTCTAATGTCTTTTTGGCCAATTAACATTAACTTACCAATGTCTTCGTACTCTATCTTTTCTAGGGCATCGTTAAAGTCAAGCCAGCCTATTCCTTTCATCCATTCTTCTTTTTGTAAATTGTTAGTATCACCTAAAGCCTCTACTAAATATATTTGCGTAGTCATTAAAACTAAACTTTGTTGACGCCTATACTGAAAATTAATTTTACCTAGCCAGTTCATTACACGCATTTCTTGTAAGCCGGTTTCTTCTCTTATTTCTCGCTCGGCGGTCTGGCGCGCGGTTTCTCCGGGTTCTATGTGACCCTTTGGTATAGTCCACCGTTCTTTTGCATCTTTTACTAACAAAATTTCTACTTTACCGGTTTTATCATCTTTGCGCCAAACAATACCACCAGACGTAGGCTCTTTAACAACCTCTGTTATGGTAGGGCGTTTTCTACTAAGATATTTTTTAAATCCCTCAAATGGGGCTGGTCTTTTTAATGCCATACTACTACTGCGCTTTCTTTTTTGCAGTCTTGGGTGGTTTATTATCTGGCAAATTAGGCTCTATTGCTCTATAAGAAGACCCTAACACGCCGTTAATAAACTTAGATGAGTTTTCGCCACCAAACGCTTTGGCAAGTTCTACTGCCTCGTTTATAACAACTTTTGGCGGTACATCTTTCTCATATGTAAGCTCGTATAAGCCCATTCGTAACACAGCACGATCAATACGTGCAATTTTATCAATGGGCCAATCTGGTGCAAGCGGCTGCAAGGTAGCGTCTAAACTTTCTTGCTTTGCAAACACTCCGTGAACAAGACTTTCTATAAAGGATTTGTCTTCTATGGTCTCGCTATAGCGCGCCATATTTCGAGCTAAAACATCGTCAAGATTAAAATCGGCATCACCACACTCTGTACGAAACTCTGCTTCGTACAGCGTTTGTAGTGCAACTATGCGTCCTAAATGTCTGTTAGATGCCATACTTATGCTCTTTCTGGCGTGCTATTTAATGTGCGAGCCTATTAACCTTAATCTTTTACTTGCTTAACGGTTTTGTTCCGCTTTGTGTTTACTTTTGTTGGCAACGCAGCAAGCTTAGCATTTACTGCTTTTGCAAGCTTTGGTACCAAGTGGCTCCTACGAGCCCCCGTGCGACGAGGTGTTGTGCGCTTTTTTGGCTTACCCAAGGTGCTAACTCCTTAAAGTTATATATAATTAGTTAATACTCGCTAGCTATTATAACAACTAAATAACACCTATACAAGGCAAAAATACAAAAACTATTGCATAAGTTAGTATTGTGTGTTTAAATATGCAATATGTTAGATAAATTCAAGCAAATAGACGTTTGGGGTGAAAATCACCCTATAGCCAGAGCTCTTGCAGTCGGAGCTTTTTTGCTCGCTATGGCAATACCCACAATATCCGCGATTGATAATATCCCAGCAGAACCAAATTCTATAACATACTCTCCTGATACAAAAAAATAAAAAAACTATTGCATAATTAAACTATTTATGCTATTATATAAATATGTTCAGTATAGGCAAAAGACTAGCTACTATAGATAAAAAATTAGGTGATGCGTTGGTCTATCGGATCAATTCTCAAAGACAAGAACCAATGCCAGATGAAACTGAACTAGTCGCAAGAGAATTACCATCACTCTCAATAATAACTTTGTTGGCAGTTTTAGCAACAGCAGCCATTTCAGGAAAAGTTCTAAACGGGGTCTATGATTCAAAAACTATTGGTCCAGGAATAGAGATTACAGCATGCGCAATGCCAAATGCTGAAACCGGTGGAGATCGTGCTCTTGATAGAGAGAAAAAGAAGGCAGAAAGTTTTGGAATGGGAAACACACCAGTTACAAGTGCTCTTGATGGTGTTGATAGATACACTTTAGGTAC
>JAUPVN010000007.1 GCA_030917025.1 Patescibacteria group bacterium
CTACAATAGTAGAAAAATTATCATCTAATAACACAATATCGCCAGCCTCTTTTGCAACCTGCGTACCACTACCCATAGAAATTCCAATATGAGCCTGAGCCAATGCCGGCACATCATTTACGCCATCGCCTGTCATGGCAGTTATGTGCTTTTGTTTAAAGGCCGTTAATAGTTTAAATTTATTCTCTGGGGTTACGCGAGCAAAAACTTTACTTTTATAAATATGTTGCAGTAAAGAATCATGACTCTTTTTTTCTAACTGCCTACTATCAAATACTTCTTCTCGGCTATTTAATAAGCCAATTTTTTTGCCAATTGCATAGGCGGTTTCTGCATGATCACCTGTAATCATGGCTACCTCTACACCCGCCCTATGTGCATCTGCAATTGCTTTAGGAGCTTCTTCTCTTAGCTCATCTGCTACCGCAACTAAAGCTACAAAACGCAGCCGGCTTTGCAGTGCTTCTTCAAAATTTGATACAGCCCTATCATACCCAGCCGATGCAATAGCAATAACTCTTAGGCCCTGCCCCGTTAAATGATGCAGTTCTTGTTCTACTTCTTTTTTTGTTTGTGGTGGCAAGTCAGACGCTGCGATCACTTTTTCAGGAGCACCTTTAATGTACAAATCATATTTACGACTATTTTTTGATTGCCAAACAACACCACTCATTGAATGTTTTTGGTCAAACGGCAATACTTTAATTTTTGTGCATAAATTATCTGACAAATCAGCTTTATACTTATGAGCAAACTCAGTAAAAGCCTCATCTAACGGGTCATAGGAGCTTCCGTTTTCGGATACTACAACCGTGCTATTAATAATCTTGGCCACATCTTTTAAGTCTACTTTTGGGACAAGCTCCCAAACATCCTGAACAGATAATTGGTTTTTTGTTAAAGTACCCGTTTTGTCTGTAGCTATCATTGTTACTAAACCAATATTTTCTATTGCAGACATAGATCTAACCAAAGCATTCTTTTTAGCCATACGTCTCATACCTAAGACCAAAATTACAGATATCGCTACGGGTAAACCTTCTGGAGCAGCCGATACCGTTAAGGCAATCATAAATCTTAATGATTCATTAAAATCGGCGCCTCTAAATAAATTTAGTAGCAGCACAACAAAAGCTATTGCCATTATCACCGCAATTAAAACAGTAACTAGCTTATCTATTTTTTGTTGTACAGGGCTTTCCATTTTAGCACTGCCGGCTAAAGCCGCTAAACGGCCAAACTCGGTGTTATTACCAGTAGATACTACTACTGCTTTAACACTACCAGATATCACAAAACTACCACTAAAAATCATGTTTGTTTGTTCATATAATTGCCTATCAGATTGTAATGGTAAGGTGTGCTTGCTGACAGGCTCAGATTCTCCAGTTAGTAAAGATTCATCAACCCTAGAGTTATCTGTCTGCAAAACCCTAGCATCTGCTGGTACTTTTTGACCTTCGTATATTTCAAAAACATCACCAATAACCAATTGTTCAACATCAACTTCTTGTAAAGATTTACCACGCCATATTTTAACATTTTGTTGATCGTGCTTTTTTAAGGCTCTTAAAACTCTTTCTGTAGAAAACTGCTGTACATAATATATAATTGCACTTACCAAAACAATTATAATAATAATTACCGCATCTATAGTTTCTTGTTTATATATACTTAAACCGGCTGCAATTAACAAAATAGCAACAAAAACACTTTTAAAAGGTTCAATAAGTTTTTTAAATAAAGAACTGCTTTTAATGTTTAATTTATTAAGCCCATATTTTTTTAAACGAGCTAGGGCTTCTTCTTCTGTAAGCCCGTATTCTGTCGTTTGTAAATGCTGTAAAACTTGTTCTTTATGTTGTTCGTAATATATCACTAGCTATAAGTATATACACTTATGCTTATCGTCACAAAAACAATACTTAATTATTATATATTTTTTAAGTTCATATAATAGTGTTTTTGGTCATTTGGTAGTTTTTCTATTGCATATCTTAAGGCAGTCCTTGGCATAGTGGCGGCATATTTGTCTAAAAATTTTAATAATAAGGCCAAGTCTACTTTGCCTAGCTCGCGCATGCTCCAGCCTACTGCTTTATGCAATAAATCGTGTTCTTGATACACTAATTTGCACGCTAAATCATAAGTAGGTTTTATTTGGCCACGTTTTAACATATAGAATGTACTAATAATTGCTACCCTTTTATGCCATAAACCACCTTTTAACAACTTATCATAAAGATTAGTTTTATATTTATATTCATGTGCGCCAATTATATGTGGGCACGTTACATCAATTAAATCCCAGTTATTAATTGCCTTTCCAATTTGCTCTACATAAAGCATGTATAGCTCTTTTTGAGTTTTTTCATTTGCTTTATTATATTGTTTTACCATAACTAGCAGTGCCGCCATTCTAATCTCGTGCCATTTGCTACCTAATAGTTTTATTAAGTCATTTATAGAAATATCTTTATAGTATTTATTTACTACTAATCTAATTTGAGGCATGGTGATGCCTAAAAATTTGTCTCCCTCGCCATAGTCGCCTTTACCAGTTTTAAAAAATCTATTAGGTAGCAAATGGCATGAGATTAGAATGGCAGCTTTGCTGGTTATGGCAAAACAATATAATAAAGCAAATGAAAAAACTCAAAAAGAGCTATACACGCTTTATGTAGAGCAAATTGGTAAGGCAATTAATAACTGGGATTTAATTGATGTAACGTGCC
>JAUPVN010000008.1 GCA_030917025.1 Patescibacteria group bacterium
TACCGGCGTTTGGCGATGTATGCCATTTGTTAATTGTGGTATCAAACTGCATGCCTGGGTCTGCACATTCCCATGTTGCTTGCGCAAATTGGCGCATTAAATCACGAGCTTTAACTGTTTTTACTGTAGAACCATCTCTAACAGCCCTAAGATCCCAATCTGCGTCATCTTCTACGGCTTGCATAAAGTCGTCTGTAACTCTAACAGAATTATTAGCATTTTGGTATTGAACACTAAAGCTATCTTTACCATCAAAGCTCATATCAAAACCTGCTTCTAGCAATGCTTGAGCCTTTTTTTCTTCGTGAGCTTTGCACCAAATAAACTCTTCTATATCTGGATGATCAATATTTAATATCACCATTTTAGCGGCACGCCTGGTTTTACCACCACTCTTTATAGTGCCCGCACTAGCGTCTGCACCACGCATAAAGCTTACTGGGCCACTAGCTTTACCGCCACTTGCGCTTAAACGTTCTTGGCTAGATCTAATTTTAGAAAGATTAATACCAGAACCAGAACCACCCTTAAAAATCATGCCTTCTTCTACGTACCAGTTTAATATAGCAGGCATTGTGTCTTCTATACCTAAAATAAAACATGCACTGGCTTGCTGTGCCCTAGTTGGTACACCAATATTAAACCAAACCGGCGAATTAAACGCTGCTCGCTGAGTAGCTAAAATATATTTAAGCTCTTCTTTAAAAGCCTCTGCCTCTTTATCGTTAATAAAATAATCACCCTGCTTGCCAGCACGAGTAATAGTATCTGCAATTCTGTTAATTAATGTTTTAAAACTAGCTTCTCTGCCCTCTTTACCAGGTGTGCCGGCAAAATATTTTTGGGCCACAATATTTACAGCGTTAAGAGACCAATCTGTAGGAAACTCAACCCCACGTTGTTCAAAAAAAACTTCGCCCGTCATTGGGTTACTTATTTCTGAATCGTATTTTGTCCACTCTATGCTATCGTAAGCTTTTTGACCAGAGCGCGTAAAATACCGCCCTAACCCTAAGGTTGCTGTTTTTCCCATTTTTTTACCCTCACTTATTGTTATTTGATATGTTTGTTAAAGCTCGCCATAACGGTGTAGTTTTAGCCCTCCCCAGTGCTAAGATTACTTTGGTGTTATGTCTTTAGCGTGCTTTGTACCATAGATTACTGCGCTAAATACGCCGTACACTACGCTGCAAAACAAACCAACGGTTATGTTAAGATTTTGTTTGATCTTCTTGTTGCTTGTTTTTTCTAATTTGAGCAAGTTCGGCCTCAAAGCCCGTAATATCCTCAAACCGCCTATAAACACTTGCAAACCTTACATATGCAACTTCTGATAGCTCGGCAAGCTCTTTCATAACTAGCTGGCCAACATCATGAGACGAAACCTCTGGCTCGCCCTGATCTAGCAGTTGGTTTTCTATTCTAGATACAACCGCCTCTAGCTGCATGTTAGTAACAGATGTTTTTTCGCAGGCTCGGTGCAAACCACCAAGCAACTTGGCTCTATCAAACAACTCACGCGAATTATCGTGCTTTATAACAATAAGTTGCGGCCGCTCACGGCGTTCATAAGTAGTAAATCTAGCACCACACTTAGAGCATTTTCGCCTACGTCTTATGGCGTCGCCGTCTGGTACTTCTCTTGATTCTATTACTTTTGTATCCGCAAAATTACATGTATAACACTTCACGTTTCTTCCTAACCGTTTTTTAGCTTTAATGTACAATCACCATATATGGTGTGTATGTACCCTATAATAGACCCATTATATAGCGTTTTCAAGTCTTTTTTGTGGTAATTTATTACACACCCGCATACGGCTACTTATCTTTGTCTTCTTCTGGTTCTTTATTATCTGAAGATTTCTTACGGCGAGTAAAGCGGCGCAAAAAAGATGGTTTATCAAAATCTTCATCGGTTTTTTGATCGGCATCAAATGTCCAAATATTTGGCACTGGCTTGTCGTCTCCAAAATCACTAGCAGTATCGTGCTGGTCGTTATCATCATTTAGGTTAATATCTTTAATGTCATCGTCTGTCATGGTTTTTGTATCTGTAACAGTCTCTAGGCGCTTAGCGCTATCATCTGTTTTATCTTCTTTATTCTGATCTGCAGATTGAGTTTCTTGGCCACTGGTATCTGATTTTGTGTCTTCACCTTGGTTAGATGATTGAGTTTGCAAAGATTCTTCATCGTCTTTTTCTGTATCTACATCACTAGTAGTTGAAACTGGCGTTGGCTCTGGGCCATTTGTTTCGCGCACCCTAGACCTGTTAGCAAAATAAGAGGCTTCAAACCCAGTGGCAACAACAGTAATAATAACTTCGTTCTCTAGTTCTGGGTCTATAGTAGCACCAAAAATAATGTTAGCATCTGGGTCTACTGCACCTGTAATTGTTTCGGCAGCGGCATTAATTTCGTGCATAGACATGTCTAAGCCGCCTATAACGTTAAATAGTATGCCCCTGGCTCCATCTATTGATACTTCTAGTAACGGCGATTCTATGGCCTGGTGAGCGGCCTCAACGGCTCTATCATCACCACTAGCCCGCCCAATGCCCATAAGAGCAGATCCTGCATTGCTCATTACGGCCTTAACGTCGGCAAAGTCTAAGTTTATTAAACCGTGCACCGTAATTAAATCTGATATACCTTGCACACCTTGGCGTAATACATCATCTGCAACTTTAAAAGCATCTAATAAAGGAGTTTTTCTATCTATTGTTTGTAATAACCTATCATTAGGAACAGTTATAAGTGTATCTACGTTATCGCGCAGTTGCGAAATAGCATATTCTGCGTTACGACGGCGCTTTTCGCCCTCAAAAGCAAATGGCCTAGTTGCAAAACCAACCACTAAGGCGCCTTGTTCTTTGGCAATTTTTGCTACCACATGGCCCGCTCCACTACCAGTACCGCCACCAGCACCAATAGTAACAAACACCATATCTGCGCCCTCTAATACTTTTTTAATATCATCTTTAGATACATTGGCGGCCTGTTCACCAACCTGAGGATCCGCCCCCGCTCCTAAACCCTTTGTGGTGTCGCCACCTATATGTAGTTTTGTTGGAGCTTTAGAATGATGGATTGCTTGAGCATCGGTGTTAATTGCAATAAATTCAACACCCTTTACACCCGCCTCTATCATTCTATTAATAGCAGCGCCACCGGCGCCACCAACACCTGCTACCTTTATTCGGGCAAATGTTTCTATTTCTGGAGTTACTTGTGGCATAGTATTATGTTATATCCTTTCAAGATAATTACGCAGTGTTAGTACTATTGTACTTGTCACACAAATTGTATTCAAGCACTGTTTTATAAAAAACCCTGCCTACCATAATTATGAACAACCAAAATTACTTAAAAAGCGTGTTTTTAATTTTTGTGAACAGGCCATTTGCTCCGAGTACTTTTTGTGAACTTGTTGGAGATGCCTCTAGCCCCAAGATACCATCTAGCATCATTAGCCCAATTACACTTGCGTATTCGCTATCGTTAACGTTATCTGCCACACCACCAATATGTTGCAAAGCCCCAATACGAGTGTGCAATTCTAGTGGCTCTTGCGCAAATTTTGCTAACCCTGGTGTTTTAGCAACCCCGCCAACAAAAACAACTCCCCCTGGTAAACGCTTAGATTTTTTTACTTTTGCAAAAACTTTATCTATTTCTTCTAGCAGTTCTTCAAAACGAGGCACCAAAATATCGTAAATACGAGCAGTATCAAAGATATATTCAGATTTTTCGTGCGTTACCTTAACCTTACGCGATACAGCAGACGCCGGATCAAGCGAGCCATATGCAACTTTTACCTTTTCTGCTACCTCTAAATCTGTTTTAAGGCCAATTGCTAAATCATTTGTAACGTTTTGGCCACCAATAGGTAATACTGCCACTGCATAAATTTCGCCATCTTCTACAATTGCAATATTTGTAGTTCCAGCCCCAATATCTACAATAGCCGTACCAGATTCTCTTTGTTTACGCGTTAAAATAACCTCGCTTGCAGCCACAGAAGAAACTGTTCTGCCCATAATACCAATTTGAGCATCAGACAGTGCTTGTTCTACTGCTCTAATTGTTTGTACGCCAGCAGTTACCACTAGAGTATCTACCTCTAGCCTAACACCCTGCATACCAACCGGATCTTTTATATTGTCTTGGCCATCTACTCTATAATTCTTAGCAAATACCTGCACAATCTCGCGGTTTTGGGGCATGTTTATTACTGTTGCTTGCTCTTCTACACGCTCTCTATCAGAATCTGTAATTATTCTATCTTGGCTATTGGTAGATATCATACCGGTAGAAGATTGAGACTGCACACTAGCGCCATTCATATTTATAGTTGCAGAATTTACTCTAACGCCCGCCATTCTTTCGGCGGCACCAACTGCCTCTGTAATTGCCTTAGCTACCTCATCGGGGTGAGCAATATAACCTTTTCGCATTCCCTCGTTTTCGGCAGATCCAACACCAATCACAGCAATGCTTACATCTGGGTTGTTTGTTTCTGGCATACCTATGGCACATCTTACTTTAGAGGTACCAATATCTAAGCCAATAAAGTACGGCTGCTTTTGCATACTTGTAAGTATAACGCTAGTGCTGCATTATGAGCAACCCAAAAAGCATATCAAAAGCAAATTTTATAATTATTTAATACTTATATTCTAGTTAAAACTTCGGAGCCATCATCGGTAATTAAAACCGTATCTTCAAAATGAGCAGATAAGCTACCGTCTTTAGTAAGTACCGTCCAGCCATCTGGCGCGGTATAAACAGCATCTGCGCCCAATGTAGACATAGGTTCTATTGCTATTGTCATGCCACTTAAAAGCTTCATGCCAGTATTAGCTCTGCCATAGTTTGGGATATTTGGGTCTTCGTGTAGCTGATGCCCGGTGCCGTGCCCAACCAAATCTTTTACAATTCCAAAACCAAACTGTTCCATTTCTGCCTGTACGGCCGCAGAAATCGTTCCAACCCTAACACCATTTTTTAGTTGCTGTATACCAGATTGCAAAGCTTGCTCTGTGCCATTTACAAGCTTAATATTACTTTTAACAGGTTTTGCACCGTCTACAATGCTACTACGTGCAGCATCTGTTATCATCCCTTTATAGGTAACACCAAAGTCATAGCTAACAATGTCTCCTGCCTGCAGTGCGTATTTACCGGGTATACCATGAACAACTTGGCTATTAACAGATATACAAATAACATCCGGAAACCCACCATAACCCAAAAATGTTGGTTTTCCACCTAGGGCCTTTAACTCTTTAGCAGCCATATTAGCTAACTCTTTTGTTGTAATATCTACAACAATATTATTTTTAACCAATTCTAATATTGTGGCTAGCATGCGGCCACTTTCGCGCTGAGCATCTAATTCTGTAGCAGTTTTAACTTTGGTAATCACAACTTAACGCCAATGTTAACAAGCGTGTTATATATGTGTTTATGAATTTCTTCTGGCAGCTGTTCGCCATCTATCTCTAGCACAGGGATGTCTTGATCGGCTATATACTTTAGCGTAGGTTCAACCTCGTTTCTAAATTCTTCAAACCGTTTTGTAATGGCCTGAACGCTATCGTCGCTTCTGCCCCTGGCTATCATTCTGTCTTTAACGGTTTGCTCTTTGGCAACTAGGTGAACAGCTGCCTCAATACTATCACCCAATAATGGCAAATTTTTTATTAACCATTTTGCTTGTCCAACACGCCTAGGAAACCCGTCTAAAATAATTTTATGATCTGGCAGTTGCTCTTTAAGCTCTTGCTCTAGTAACCCCATCGTAACTTCGTCGCTTACTAATTTACCGGTTTTTATATATTCTGCCATTTCTTTGGCCATTTTATCTCTAAATAACTGGCCCATAGATATCCATGTTCGGCCTGTTTTATCTACCAATAATTGGCTTTGAGTACTTTTACCAGACCCAGCAACTCCAAAAATTAAGATCATTTAATTACTCTCCTTTAGATAAATACTGTTTTAACCTATCTGCAACCATTTTACCATCTGCATTACCCTTAGCAGCTTGCATTACCTTGGGCATAATAGACCCAAAATTAGTATCTGTTGTTGTTTTTGCAACACTTATAATCAAATCATCCACTTGTTCTTGTGTAAGTTGAGCCGGTGCATATTGGCTTAATAATTGACGTTCGTATTCTTCTTGTGCTGCCTGTTCTGGGCGATCATTATTAGCATACATGTCACGAGCCTCTATGCGCCTTTTAATCTCTTTTTTAACAACACTTATAGCCTGTTCATCTGTTAGGCTGTTTGCATTTGCTATTTTGGCATTCTTAAGACTACTAAGTAACATCCTTAGCGTAGAGGTAGCTTGCTTATCTCCTGATTTCAACGCGCTTTTCAGATCGTTCTGTACGCGCTCTATCATTATCTAAGACCTAATTTAGCTCTTTTAGCCTTTTGAGCTTTTCGTTCGTTTCTAATTATTGCCTTTGTTCGGCGATCTCGCTTACTAATTGGTTTTTCAAAATACTGCAACTGTTTAACGGTGGCAAGTGTGCCAGCCTGTTGCACTTTTCTGTTAAAACGACGAATAAGCCCTTCTACTGACTCTCTGGTGTCTTTCTTAAAAACTGATATCATACAAATTTTATGTTACGCTATTTAAAAACTTTTTACAAGGGTAATTTACTTTTTATGGCCTATGAAGTGGCGGAGACATTGGGTTTCTTTGTTGCGATGGCCTTTGGCTCTTTAAAACTATACCCTGTAACTCTTTAAATATAGGAAAATTCTTGTTGGTAGAATATATCTTAGTATTACCTTGCTTTTCGCTTGTTAAAAAACCAACCTTTTCTAAACGCTTTAACTCGCGCTGTATATTGCCAGCGTCTTCTTTAATTAATTTTGCAAGCCCACGTACATGAGTTTTAAAATCTGGAAACTTTGCATATACCACAATTATTTTGCGTCTTACTCTTGAAGTTATAAAAACATCTAACATATATTTATTTACCCATTGTTTATAGAACAACAATAATTATAGCTACTTAAATTGCATTTGTAAAACATAAAATTAATTTTAGCGTATTATTTGTATATATGACTTATGTAGAGATATCTGTAGCCGGGCAACACACCAAACACCAATATTTTACATATAGTAGCAACAAACCCCTTAATAATGGGCAGATTGTGGCGGTTATGTATGGTAAAAAACAAGCATACGGTATTGTTTGTGGCTCAGTAAAAAAACCTACTTTTGCAGTTAAGCCAGTGGTAGACGTAACTGCTTTTACGCTCCCCACTACAAGTATTTTGCTACTTCATTGGCTAGAACAGTATTATCCATATCAATACGGAGAGCTAGCCCAACTATTTATACCACCAAACATATCTGTTAACGCCCGCAAAACAATACAACCAAGCACCACAGAACAGCCACAATTGGCAAAATTAACTTTTACCAAAGATCAACAAGCAGCTTTTAGTAAAATTCAAGAGTCTCCTCATGTTTTATTACACGGCGATACAGGCACCGGTAAAACGCTGGTGTTTTTAAGAGAAACTCAAAAAATACTAAACAACAACCAGTCTGTACTCATATTAACCCCAGAGATTGGCCTAACCCCGCAACTAGAAGTATCTATAAAGCAAAACTGCAATGCCCCGCTGTTTACTACTCATTCACAAATGACACCAGCAGCCAGAAAAAAGGTATGGATGCAAGCCTACGCAAGCAACAGGCCGGCTGTATATCTTGGACCTCGCTCTAGCCTGTTTTTACCATTTAAAAATCTTGGCTTAATAGTAATAGACGAATCACACGATAGCTCGTTTGATAATATGCAGTCACCAAAATACCATGGGCTTTACGTAGCAGCCAAACTGGCCAATATTCATAAAGCACGTTTTATACAAAGTTCTGCCACACCAAATGTAACAGATTACGTTCATGCTGTAGCAAAAAAAGTACCAATTTTACGCATGCAGCAAATGCCCCTAAAAAACACTCCAGCAAATGGCCAAATAATAGATATGACAAATAAAGATAACCTATCATCTAACCAACTTTTCTCTGAGCCACTTTTAAAAGCGCTTACATCAACTATACAAGCTGGCAAGCAAAGCTTATTATTTTTAAACAAAAGAGGCACGGCCCGTATTGTACAGTGCGCTAGTTGTGGTGCCGTTAAAGAATGCCCAAAATGTAATCTTGCTCTAACTTATCATCACAATACAAACAAGCTATTGTGCCATCAGTGCAATTATAATGAGCTAGCCCAGCCAAACTGTTTTAGCTGCGGTAGCACCAATTTACTTTATACAAGCCCCGGCACAAAAGCCGTAGAAAGAGATCTAGCCAAGATGTTCCCAAGCGCCAAAATAGCAAGATTTGATATAGACAGCACCAAGCAAGAAATGTTAGCCCAACGCATAAACGAAATAAAGCAAGGTAATATAGATATAATTGTTGGCACTCAGTTAATAACCAAGGGCCTAGACCTGCCATATTTAGGTTTGGTTGGCATATTAAATGCCGATACTACCCTACAGTTACCAGACTATCATGCAGAAGAAAGGGCTTTTCAGCAACTATATCAGGTAAGCGGCCGGGTTGGGCGCGGGCATAGTGCAGATAATAAATTTATTATTCAAACAAGATTACCAGAACACCCTGTAATTAAATCTGCTCTAGCAAGAGATTGGCCAAATTTTTACAAATACGAAACCTCTAAAAGAAAGCAATATAACTACCCGCCATTTTGCTATTTATCTCTGTTAAAAATTACCAAAAAAACTTCTGCAAGTGCGCAAAAAGCATCGCAAAAAGCGTTGCAAGTGTTACAACAACAACATATCATTACACTTGGGCCATCACCCAGTTTTTATGCAACCAAAAATGGCTACGTTACTTGGCAAATTATTGCAAAATCACCGCATAGGCAGCAGCTATTAACCGCACTAAGGCAACTCTCTACAGATTGGTCTGTAGATATGGATGCCACTAGCACTCTTTAAATACCTCTGTTATACTAATTATTATGTCTAAAACACCTAAAGATACCATCATAACCCTACCAAACCCCCACCTAAGGCAACGGTCGCAAAAAGTTGGTGTAATAACACAGCAAACACATAATTATATAAACCAAATGGTTGCTGCCACCCTAGATTGGGAGGCAAGCCGAAATCACGAACTAGGAATAGCCCTTGCCGCTATACAAATAGATCTTAAGCTAAGAATAATTATAATAAGAGAAGATTTTGAAGATAAAAACAATAAAAATTTTACAATTTTAATTAACCCTGTAATTACAAAATACGAGGGCGATATAGTAGAAGATTACGAAGGCTGTTTAAGTATTAAAGATATTTACGGTAAAGTACCCCGTTACAATAAAGTAAGAGTTAAGGCTACAGATATAAATGGCGAAGAAACCCGTCTTAGTGCAGATGGTTTTATTGCCAGAGTCTTGCAGCACGAGGTAGACCACACTAACGGTAAACTATTTATAGATCACATAAAAGATTCACCAAAAGCATTTTATCATCTAGACAACGATGGCCAATTAACACCTTTAAACTATGAACAAGAAATTGCCAACAGTACTATTCTTTGGTAATGAACAGATTGCCACCGGCATATCAAGTTCTGCCATTACTATTAAATCTTTAATAGATGCTAACTATAGTGTACAAGCTAATGTTGTACATAATGCAACAAATAATAGAAGAAATAAAAAAATAACAGATAACATTACTGTAGCCGAACAAAATAATGTTCCGGTAATTGTTAACCCTAGCAATCAAGATTTATTGTTATTTATACAACAAAACAATTTTGATATAGGGGTGTTGGTAGCTTATGGCAAAATTATTCCTCAAAACGTAATAGATATGTTTAAATTTGGCATTATAAATATTCACCCTTCTTTATTGCCTCTACACAGGGGCCCTACTCCAATAGAAAGTGTAATTTTACAAAACAGTAAAACTACCGGTGTTTCTGTAATGAGCCTATCTGCAAAAATGGACGCCGGGCCAATTATAGCCCAAAAAGAACTACCTTTAAACGGTTCAGAATCTAAAAAGCAAATTGCAGAATCTTTATTATCTTTAGGCAGCCAACTTTTACTGTCTGCTATTCCTAAACTTATTGATGGTACACTACTGCCTACTAAACAAATAGAGCGCTTAGCATCGTACGATAACAAAATATCTAAACAAGACGGCATAATTAACCCCCAAAAAACTGCAGATGGCCTAGAAAAAGAAGTTAGAGCATACTTGGGTTGGCCGGGGAGCCGTTTAGAGGTGCATGGCACATGGCTTACCGTTACAAAAGCCAGTACTAGCAAAATACCCGCTATTAAAGGTATTTTAACTCTTATAGACGGCCAGTTACTTTACGGATGTAACGGCGGTAGCCTAAAAATTGAACAAATAAAACCTTCTGGCAAAAAAGAAATGAGCGCTGCCGCATTTTGTAACGGTTACGCTCATTTGCTAAACAAATAATAAAATTAAGCAGCCACAGGTGGTTGCTGTTGGCCCTGGCCAACCTGACCTTGTTGCGATGCAGAAGCAGCTAAAATTTGCGGTGCATTGGTTTTAACTTCTCCTTTTAGCTTTTCTAGCTCATCTTTAACTACTTGCTTATAGTTAGGTGCATTGGTTTCTAGCCATTTTAGAGCACCAGCCTGATCATTTGCGTTCATAAAGCCTTCAAATTCTTGCAATTGAGCATCTGTAAGGCCACTAGCTAGTACTGTTCCCACGCGCATCTCTAGTGTTTCTATTATTTGCTCTATTAAAGCCTTTTTTTCGTCTTCTGATAATGCAGCTAGGCCTAGCTCTGCTAATAAATCGTTGTCTATCTTCATATTTGATCCTTTAACCGTTAATGGTAATGGTACTATTATAGCATTAATTTTTTAATATCAAGATATAAATTATAATGAACGTTCGTGTATTTCAGAGGTGTAAAGATCTATTCTATCGCCCTCTTCTATTTCTAAACGAGAGGTTGTTTCTAGGCTTATCCCACAAAGTTGGCCAAGAGGCACCTGTTTTGTTTCTGTAGGCCCATGCTTAAGCATAACCACGGGCAAATCTGCAGCAATTACCTTTTCTTTTCTGTAAATTGTAGCCAAACTTGGTATAACTAATTGGCCTTTGCTAACTTCTCCCCCACAGATTAGCTCGTTTTTAGATGTTTTAAATACGGCTTTTACTACCAAGCTACCTTGCTGAGTAACAATTTCTTCTGGTAATAACAAGTTACTCATCTCTTTACGTGCGTCATCTATTAGCTCGTAAATAACTTTATACAATCTTACGCTTACGTTTTCGCGCATGGTTATTTGTTTTACATTTTGGGGCATAGAAACATCAAAACCGTATA
>JAUPVN010000009.1 GCA_030917025.1 Patescibacteria group bacterium
AATTGTTTGCTCCATAACACCTTCTTCTTTAAGTCTTTCAACCAAGGCAGCTACTTTAGCACTTTTTTGACCAATGGCAACATATACGTTAATAACACCCGTATTTTGGCGTTTTTGATTAATCATTGTATCTATTGCTATAGCTGTTTTACCAGTTTGCCTATCTCCAATAATTAGTTCTCTTTGGCCTCGGCCAATTGGGACCATAGTATCTATGGCAATGACACCAGTAGCAAGTGGCTCATGTACACCTTTACGGTCCATAACCCCAGGAGCTTTTCTTTCAATTAATCCACGCTGCTTAGTTTTAATGGGCCCTAAGCCATCTAAGGGTCTGCCCAACGGATCAACAACTCTACCAATTAACTCTGGACCTACAGGTACGTCTAGCGTAGAACCGGTTAGTGTAACACGCGCACCAGCTCTTACACCGGCGTCACTATCTAATAGAACAACTCCAACTTCGTCTTCGTTTAAATTTAAGGCAAAAGCTTGAGCAGGGCCAGAACTAGTGGCAATTTCTACTACATCACTCAAGCCACAATTGTCTAAACCGTATACCCAAACAATTCCATCGCTAATTCGAGTAACAACACCAGATTGTTCATAAGAAGCTCTGTCTTCTTCTAGAGCAGTAACTGCGGCCTGAAGTTCTTGACTTAAAGTTTTTACATTAATTGTACTCATTATATTGCTCCTTTTAACAGTCTATCAAGTTTGTGCTTAACGCTTGCGTCTAGGGTACCCGTAGGGGTATCTATTATTACGCCGCCAACTACAGATGGATCAATAATTTCTGTATGTTCTATAATAAAATCTTTACCAAATTGTAATTTTAAAAAACTATCTATGGTATTTAGCGCAGATTGTGATAATTTTCGTGCAGAAGTTATGCGCACAAATAAATATTTATGAGCAAGTAATTTTTTAGCTATATCATTAACTAAATAGTGCATTTGTCTTGTAGACTTAGTATCTATAAGCCATGCAGCTAACTGATCAATAAGCTCAGCCCTATTGCTATTAGTAGCTAGCTTTTCGGCGGCATAACCTGCTGTATTAGTTCTTGTTATCACTACTTGCCTCCAAAGCCTGAGAAATAAGCTTATCATCATCTGAGCTATCAATCTTTTTGCCTAATACTGCAACAGAAACGTCTCTAACTAATTTTGCAGCCTCGTCTTTTAATTGTTGCTGCACCTTAGCAACGTCTGAATTTAGTTTACTTTCGGCTTCTGCAACAATTGCATCTGCTCTACGCGAAGCTTTAGCCTCGGCATCTTTAACAATGTCAGAAGACTCAGACTTAGCACCAGATACAATAAGTTCTGCATCTTTACGGGCTTTATCCAGCATTTTATCTATAGTTTGCTGAGCTTTTGCAAGTTCATCTTTTGTTTCTTGGGCAGCATCTAAACCAGAATTTATCTCTTTTTGGCGTTCATCAATAATAGCTAATATTTTATTAACAACAAACTTTTTAAGAAACAAAACAATTAGTAAAAAGGTGATTGCCTGAAACAAAATCATTTGCCAATTTAAACCCAAAGCCGCAATGCCTTGTGCTTCTGGCTGCTCAGATGCAAATAATAACATCGTCACTACTAAACCTTATACCGTAAACACAATAATAAGAACAAACACCATTATGGCATCAACAAGACCAGCCATAATAAGGCCCATTGTAAGAATCTTACTTTGTGCATCTGGGTTACGCCCAACAGACTGAACAGCAGCTGCTCCTATCATACCTAACCCAAGGGCTGGCCCTATAGCACCAAGTGCAATTGTTAAACCTTTTACCAAACTAGGATCGATTTCCATTTCTACTCCTTATATTATTTAATTACATTGTCTCACATTTATGCCTTTCCTGCAGCAGTTTTAACGGCTGTAGATTTAGGCTGTGACTCGTTTGGGTGGGCACTTTCGTCGTGGGCAGTGCCAATAGCTAAATAGGTAGAAGAAAGCATAATAAATAAGTATGCCTGTATAAACGAAAAGAAAAGTTCCATTAAAATTACCGGAAAGGTTGCAATAGGTGCAAATGGCCCACTCAAGTTTGTAATTACATGTAACAACACTTCTCCTGCATATATAACTCCAAAAAGCCTAAACGCTAATGTAATCATTCTAATAATCTCGCCCAACATTTCTATAAACCCAATAAAAAAGTTTATAGGATTATACCAGGGCTGCATAACAGTAAAAAAGTGTTTAAAGTAACCACCAATACCGCGTTCTTTAATAGCAAAGTATTGAACAGTAACCATGGCAATGGCTGCAAGCGCCAAAGTACCGTTCAGATCGGTTGTAACTGGTCTTAATAGCGCTGCTTTTAAGCCTTCATCCTGAAAATATACAGAACCGCCCATGCCAGGCAACAAACCTGCAAGATTGTTTAATAAAATAAACAAAAAGAAAGCTAAAAATAATGGTAAAAATTTTCTTGCCTTAGATTCATCACCACCAAAACTGTTTTTAATGTTTCCTACAACAAACAAAATTATAGATTCTATAAATAAGGCAAATTTAGAGTTAGGGCGCACTGTAATATATTTAACTACAATTGCAAAAGTTCCAATAATTAAGGCGGCAATTACCAAACCCATAAGCATAGAATTTGTTATTACAAAATTGCCTACAGTAATAATAGGCTCGGCAGAAAGGGGCACTCCACTATTAGAAGCAAACAAATTCAATGGGTTAAACATAGTCATTTAAATGTATGCCAACCTAACTTGGCTATTAAAGTTTTTACACATTACTAATAGTGTAACAAACAAATACCCACTAGTTCAAATACGAATTTATTATTTTGCCCGTACAACACACTTTGGCAAGGAAACGCTAAAGGTAGAACCTATATTTTGTGTACTTTTAACGCTTATATCACCACCATGTTGCTTAACTATTTCGTAAGCTATTGCTAAACCAAGGCCATGTCCAGATATATTTTGTTTTGTTCTAGAACTATCTACCCTATAAAACCTATCAAAAATATGTGTCAGGGCAGTCTTGGGTATCCCTATTCCATTATCTTTTACAACTAACATAAAATTGTTTTTATTTATAGTAACGCTTACAGTAATCTCAGAATTATTAGGGCTATATTTAATTGCATTATCTAATAATATTATGCTGAGCTCTTTAATACGTTTTGCGTCTGCAGT
>JAUPVN010000010.1 GCA_030917025.1 Patescibacteria group bacterium
AGTCTTAAAGTAGACCCAGAGTTATTTAACAGCGAAAACAAAGACATTAAATTGGTTGTACCAGTTACGGTTACCACAAGATCACAAACTCAATTACCTTTGTTTATACCCAATAAAACACCAGAAGCGGAGGCAAATTAATATGTCTACAAAACAATCAAAAGGCCTTGGCCAGTTATCTACAAAACATATTGCTGTAGATAAAGCCAATACTCTTGTTATAGTTTCGGCTGCTGCCGCTGCTGCAATTATTGTTTTTACATTTTTTGCTGGGAAAGCTCTCATAGATAAAATTGCTTATCAGAATGAAGTTATCTCTAAGCGTAATAAAGCAAATGCTCAATTAGAAAAAAATATAGAATCAATTAATCAATTAACAGCCGCCTATACGGCGTTTGATAGTGCTCCAGAATCTGTTATTGGTACCCCAGACAAAAACAGTAAAGTTGTGTTAGATGCATTGCCTAGTGTATATGACTACCCAGCCCTAGCCTCTAGCCTAGACTCTATTGTTAAAAATGCTGGCTTAAAAGTTACAAGCATTACAGGTATAGATCAAGAAGAAACTGCAGAAAAAAGCAGTATATCACCAACTCCTATTCCTATTCCGTTCGAAATTAGTGCAAATGGCAGTTATGAGTCTTTACAGCGCCTAGTAGCAGATTTAGAGCGCTCTATACGGCCATTTAAAATAGCCGAGGTTACAATTAGTGGTAAAGATTCAGCCTTAACAATTAGTATTAAGGGTGAAACATATTATCAGCCAAAAACAGAAATTGGAATTAAAGAAGAAGTAGTAAAAACAAACGGTAGTAGTGCGCCACAACCAACCTCTACATCATCTAGCGCTACACAATCGGGGGCAACACAATGAAAAAGAAAGATATAGTTATAATTATTGCAGTAGCCGTTGTTAGTGCTATTTTTAGCTACGTACTATCTAATTATTTTTTTGGGGGCGACAGTAAGCAAAATCTTACAACTCCGGTGGTGCAACCCATTACGGCAGATTTTCCACAACCTGATCCTCGATTTTTTAATGCAAATTCGCTTAATCCTACACAAAATATCACCATTGGCGAGACTCAAAATACGCAACCGTTTTAGTAGCGGGTTAGGGGCTATATTATGCCAGTACTCCTAGAAGATACTCAAAAACTTGTAGAACAAATATTAGTGCAAAATGGGCTAATTAAAAAAGCCGAGTTAGAGTCTGTTCGTAAAAAAGCTTTAGATTCTACAGAGCCGTTGTTTGCTGTTCTTGTAAATAATAATTATATTAAATCAGAAGATCTTACAAAAGCAATTGCCCAGGCTACTAGGGTCCCTTATGTAAATTTACTTTCTGCAAAAGTAAGTTCTAAGGTTTTATCTTTGTTGCCGTACGAGGTAGCAGAACGCTATCAAGCGGTGCCATTGGGTGA
This sequence comes from Patescibacteria group bacterium, assembly GCA_030917025.1. Lineage (GTDB taxonomy): Bacteria > Patescibacteriota > Saccharimonadia > Saccharimonadales > CAIOMD01 > JAUPVN01. The sequence goes on from JAUPVN010000010.1 coordinate 1,425, forward strand.
AATGCAACAACGTCTTGTTGTAGCTATGTTAGATGCTGGTAATGTGCAAGCTGTAGATTTTTTATCTAACAAAATAGGCCGCCCCCTAAAAGTTTATATGGCAAGCCAAGATGGTATAGAAAACGTTTTAAAGCAATATAAGGTAGATGTTAGTAAAGACGTTGCCCAGGCGCTAGGTGCCGCAGAAGACGTGGATGCAGCCAGTAAAAAAGATACAGAAAAGACTCAAAACATACAATCTATAGTGCAAGATTCACCAATTAGTAAGGCTTTGGCTACAATTATGGAATATGCCGCTAAAAGTAGAGCAAGCGATATACATATAGAACCCCTAGAAAAAGAACTAAAAATACGCTGCAGAATAGATGGCGTGTTAAGAGAAATCATGAAGTTACCCAAAGCAACAGAACCACCACTGATATCTCGTATTAAAATATTAGCAAGTCTTAAAATAGACGAGCATCGTATTCCACAAGATGGTCAATTTAGCATTATGGTTGGTGGTCACCCCATAGATCTGCGTATAGCAATATCACCTGTAGTGTGGGGTGAACAATGCGTTATTAGGTTGTTAGATAAAACTGGTACTAGCTTAAAACTAGAAGATATGGGTTATTCTGGGCGTGCACTAAGAACTATCCGTGAGGGTGTAAAAAATCCAAATGGTATGATTTTAACTTCTGGCCCAACCGGTTCGGGTAAATCTACAAGTATGTACGCGCTTATTCAAGAAATCAAAAGCGATGAAATTAATATTGTTACCCTAGAAGACCCTGTTGAATATAAGATGGATGGCATAAATCAAATTCAGGTTAATAGCGATGTTGGGCTTACTTTTGCTAGTGGGCTTAGATCTATTTTACGTCAAGATCCAGATGTTGTTATGGTTGGTGAGATTCGTGATGCCGAGACAGCTCAATTGGCCGTGCAGGCAGCATTAACGGGGCACCTAGTGTTATCTACTCTGCACACTAATAGCGCTGCTGGTATTTTGCCCAGGTTGTTAGATATGGGAATAGAACCATTTTTGATAGCAAGTACTGTACGTACAGTTATTGGACAAAGGCTAGTACGTAAGATAGCAAACCCAGAATCATATGAGTCTACAAAGCCAGAAACAGTAGCGATTCAGACGACACTAGGCGATTTACTGCCTAAAAAAGATGCTGACAAAAAAGATGTATGTGAGGATTTGGGATATTCGGACTTGCCACTTACGGGGCAAAATGCTTATACTTTATATAAGGGTAAAGA
>JAUPVN010000011.1 GCA_030917025.1 Patescibacteria group bacterium
AAGCCAAACAATAACAATCAGATTATTGATTTTTGATATTAGAACTTGGGGATAGCAACATGAAAGCATATTTACCTAATAAAACAGAGATAGCGACTTTATTACTTGGTCTTGGTTTGGGTATAGTGCTATCTCTGAGTGGTAGTTTATCTTTTGTTTTGTTAATATTGTGGCCTATATTTTTTATTGCCACCCCACTGCTGTATATAATTGGTAAAAGAAAAATCAATTCAAACAAAGAATCATCAAGCATAGAATTATCTCCTAAGAATAATAAAAATAATACTAATGACTAAAACCCAAGATTTACAAAATATTAAACAACAGATATTAGATAATAATGTTTGCTCTGATTTAGCTAGCCAGGCAACACAACTAGTTTTTGGGTCTGGCAACCCAGATGCAAATATTGTATTTGTTGGCGAAGCCCCAGGTAAAAACGAAGATTTGGTAGGTGAGCCCTTTGTTGGGAAAGCTGGACATTTATTAGATGATATGTTACAATCAGTACACATTGATAGAAACCAAATTTATATCACCAATATTGTAAAATATAGGCCTCCTAAAAATCGCGATCCGCTCCCGCTAGAAAAAGCAGCGTTTTGGCCATATTTACAAAAGCAATTAGCAATAATTAAACCAAAATTGGTAGTAACATTAGGTAGGCATTCTATGGCAATGTTTGTGCCCCAGGGTAAAATAAGTGAACTCCATGGCACAACTCAAGAAATTATTATTCAAGATACCGAACAATCTTTTAAATGCACCTTATTAACTCTTTACCACCCCAGTGCAGCAATATATCGGGGCAGCGTAAAAACGGCACTTATGCAAGATTTTTCTACAATACCAAGCATGCTAGCCAAACTTAACTAAGAATGAACACATTAATTAACTACAAAGGAAATAACATGACGGAACAACCAAAACAAAGGCCGCATAAACAGACCGGTTCTAAACCCGCAAAACAACAAATGTCTTTAAGCGCGCCTACTGCATCACGCGGAGCGGCAATTAGGGCTCAAAAGAGAGCCCAAGATGACGCCAATAAAGCCTTGCAGCAGTATATGCCAGTTTCTCAAGAAGAAGCCAATACAGAAACCCGTGGTCGCGCTAATGTAGTAACAGATGAATACGATAAGCTAAAAATTACCTATCTAGGTGGCCAAGAAGAAATTGGCGAAAAAAACATGCAAGTTTTAGAGTGGAAAAACCATGCAATAATATTAGATTGTGGTATGTATTTAGGTATAGATTTGCCAGGGGTAAATTATACTATTAACGATACAACATATCTAGAAACAATTAAGCACAAAATTAAAGCCTATGTTATTAGCCATGGTCACCTAGATCACCTTGGTGGGCTTAAGCATATTGTGCCAAAATTTCCTGCACCAATTTACGGGACACGTTTTACTATAGGTGTTATAGAAAAAGCCTTTGAAGAAATGCCAAATGAAAGTGATGATTCTTTTGTTGTGCAGACAGTTGTTATGAACATGGACAATCACGAACGCCTAAAAATTGGCGATTTTACAGTAGAGCTTGTACGTATAACACACTCTGTACCAGAATCAAGCTGTATTGTAGTAGATACTCCTGTTGGGCGAGTTATTAACACTGGTGATTGGCGCTTAGACCCAGAACCATTAGACGATAAACCAACAGATGTAGAGCGGCTTAAGCAACTTGGTAAAGAAGGCGTTTTACTACTGATGAGCGATAGCACAGGAACAAATAATCCTGGGAGAACTCCCACAGAAGATACACTGCAAGAGAGTTTTTATGATGTAATTGGCCAAGCAGAGGGCCGTATCTTTATTGCGTGTTTTTCTAGTAATATGAACCGTATTCAGATGATAGTAAATGGCGCAGTTGCATCGGGCCGTCGCGTTGCCCTAGATGGCCGCAGCATGATGAGCTATGCAGAAATTGCAGTACGTCAGGGTATTTTAAAAGTACCAAAAGGTACAGTAACAAGCATGCGTGAAATAGCTAGTATTCCAGATGATAAAGTTTTAGTAGTTTGTACCGGTGGCCAGGGCGAGCCAAATGCTGCCTTGCAACGCATGGCAGAGGGTAACCATAATTATATTAAGCTTAAACCGGGCGATACCGTAGTAGTTAGCTCTACGCCTATTCCAGGTAACGAAGTTAGGTACCAAACTATTGGAAACGAGCTAGCAGAAAAAGGCGTGCATTTATATAGGCACCCAACCCACGAGATAGATGGTTGTGGTCCATTACACGTTTCTGGCCACGCCAGGCGTGACGAATATCGTGAACTGTTGCATATAATTAAACCAAAATATTTTGTGCCAATTTATGCTGGCCATCTAAACAGGCGTTATTACGTGGATATGGCTATAGAAGAGGGCTGGCCTCGTAAAAACACATTTTTGGTAGGTAATGGTCAAAGTTTGCTGTTAACAGATCACAGCTGCGAGGAAGGCCCCAATGTGCCTCATGGCAATTTGCTGGTAGATCAAACCGGCGCATTGGTGTCTAATGTAGTTATTAAAGATCGCATAATGATGAGCCAAGATGGCCTTGTAACGGTGGTATTAACGGTAGATAAAAAAACCAGCCAAATTGTTACCAGCCCAGATATTATAAGCCGCGGCTTTATTTATATGCGCGATAACGAAACATTAATGAGTGATTTGCGTGTAGAACTTAAAAGAGCTGTTGCCCAGCGCTTTAAACGTGTAGACTTAGAGCGTTTTAAGCAAGAAATTAAAGAACACGTTACGCACTTTTTGTACGATAGAACACAGCGTTCGCCAATTGTTATCCCAGTTGTAAATGTAATTGGGGGTAGTAGCGGCACAAGTAAAGCAGCCGCCAATAGCCAACAATCAAACAGTGTGCCCATAAAAGATAATTCTTATGCGGCCGCACCAGCTCCGCAGTCTATTCATACGTCTCCAAATGATCAAGCTCAACGTTTTGCCGAAATGCGCCGCAAACTTCTTGGTCAAGATCAGAATAAATCATAAGTATTATTACTTGCAAAATGTAGTAAAATTTGCTATAATATAGTCATATCGTAAAAAAGTAATAAATACGGTAAAATAAAACAGTTATGGCAAAAAAACGTAAAACTACTAAACGCTCCAAAAAGAGTACTCAAAAAGTAAAAGATACTTCTCCTAAAACGGTTAGTTATTTTTGGCGCCAAGTTTTTGCATTATTGTTAATTATAATTGGTATCTTTTTATTTTTAGGTGCTTTTGGTATGGGTGGTAAATTACCAACTATGTTATTTGATATAACGGCTTGGTTTATTGGCTTTGGGGCCTATATTTTACCATTTGTGTTCTTTTTTTTGGCAGTTCAAAAACTACGCCACGAAGAATTTATTATTCCTATAACTAAATTATTAGCCAGTATTCTATTTATATCTGCTTTATCTGGTATGATGCATGTTTTTATAGATAGATCAGATGCAAAATCTGCTGCCGTAGACGGCACATATGGTGGCCATGTAGGAGATGTTTTAAGTAGCTTATTGCTAACTTTCTTAAATGAAGTTACAGCATTTATAATACTATTTGTTCTAATGTGGGTAGGCTTTATGTTAATGTTTGGTATTACCCCTCAACACTTGTGGGCAGCTATAAAAAGGTTATTTATTAAAGAAAAGGCAGAAGAGGGCGAAGAAGAAGATGCAGAAACGCCCAAGCCAAAAGAATTCAAGCTTAAAGAAACAGTACCCGTTGTTGGTCATAAATATAAAGATCCATCAGAGCCAGAAGAAAAGCAGCTACAGCAAGCACCACGACATGCCACCTTTAAAAATTCTGTGGCCACAGGCCTAAGTGCTAAAGAATCTCACGAGGCTTTAGTAACAGCCACAGACCCAAACTGGAAAACTCCACCATTATCTTTGTTAAGCTCTAAACAAGACAAAGCAGACCCGGGCGATGTTAATGGTAACGCAGAGCGTATCAAACAAGCTATGGGTAATTTTGGTATAGACGTAGAAATGGAAGGTGCTAATGTTGGCCCCAGGGTTACTCAATATACCCTTAAAACGCCAGATGGTGTACGTATGTCTAAAATTGCTAATTTAAACGATAACATTGCCTACGAGCTAGAGGCACACTCTGTACGTATAGAGGCCCCTATCCCGGGTAAAAAAGCTGTTGGTATAGAGGTGCCAAATAAAAAATCCGCATCTGTAACACTGCGTGGTTTATTAAATAAGCCAGAGTGGCAAGAGGCAATAAAAAAACCGCTAACTTTTGCAGTTGGTCTTGATATTTCTGGTAATCCTATATACCTAGATTTAGCAGAAATGCCTCATCTTTTGGTAGCTGGGCAAACCAAAGCCGGTAAATCTGTTATGATAAATATCTTTTTAACAAGCCTTTTGTATCATAACAGCCCCGCAGACCTAAAGCTTATTTTAGTAGACCCCAAATATGTAGAAATGGAACCTTATAACGATATCCCACATCTATTAACACCAGTGGTAAACGATCCAGAAAAGTGCATTAGTGCACTAAAATGGGCGGTAGCAGAAATGGAACGTCGCTATAGGCGCTTAAAAGACGAAAAGCACCGAAATATAGATGAATATAATGCCGCTAAACAAGAAGAAGGCATGCCATACATTGTAATAGTAATAGACGAGTTGTCAGATCTTATGCAAATGGCAGCGCGAGATGTAGAGGCTTTAATTGTACGTATTGCTCAAAAAGCTCGTGCCGTTGGTATACATTTAGTTTTAGCAACGCAGCGCCCTAGCGTAGATGTTATTACCGGGCTAATTAAAGCTAATGTGCCTGCACGTATGGCATTTACAGTGGCTAGCCAAGTAGATAGTCGTACAATTATAGATAAAGTAGGTGCAGAAGGTTTGCTAGGTAAGGGTGATATGTTACTACTTACATCAGACTTGCCAAAACCACGCCGTATACAGGGGGCATTAATTAGCACAGAAGAAACAAATAAAGTAACAGAATATCTTAAAGAACAACAACCACCGTCTTATGATGACGAAGTTGTTAGTATGCCCGTACAATTTAATGGTAAGGGTGGCATTGTGCCAGAGGCGCCGCAGGGTGGCGCTAGTGGTAGCGGAGACGATGATGTTTTTAAAGATGCAGTGCAAGTTGTTATAGATAGCGGTAAGGCTAGTACAAGTTTGCTACAAAGGCGTTTGCGTATTGGCTATGGCCGCGCCAGCCGAATAATAGATGAAATGGAAGAGCGCGGCATAATTGGCGCCGCTGATGGGTCACGCCCAAGAGAAGTATTAATTAGTAGTATTAACGATTTATACCCACCAGAACCATCCGAGATTGGCCCAGAAGGCCCTATACCAGAAGAATCAAACGATCCCAGAGACGAATACTTAACAAGATAAAATTACAATTTAAGTATACAATTTGTTTAAATGATTGTTTTTAAGGAGTTATTATGGTACAATTACTGTAATATTAACTTCAGCTTGTGGCCAAATTGGGTGCACAGGCTAATAACCAACAGAAGGAGTCTTAATGAACAGCTACGAGCTGGCAGTATTGTACGATCCTGATTTAGAGATAGATCTAGAAAAGGCAGAGGGCAAGGTTAAAACCCTAATAACGTCTCATAAGGGCAGTGTAACCGCAGAAGATAATTGGGGCAAAAGAAAGCTTGCATATCAAGTTAAAGGTCATGATATGGCTGTGTATGTATTTTATACCTTTGAGGTGCCACCACAGGCAATTAAGCCAATAGAGGCACAATTAAATATAACAGATGAAGTTATTAGGTTTTTGATTACCAAGCCAGACCTAAAAGCTATTAAAAAAGCAGAATCAATTAAAGCTTCTAAAGCAAAGCATGCTAAAAAATCAGAAGAACCCGAAGCACCTGTTTTAGAAGATCAAGCAGCAACTAAATCATAAAGAAAGGAGTGCTTGTTTTGGTGTTTTAAAATACACCACTAAACAACAGTTAAAAATATGTCAAGAAGTTTTAACCAAGTAGTTTTAATGGGCAACCTAACCCGTGACCCAGAGCTAAGAACAACCACTGGCGGTCAGAACGTTTGTAATTTTACACTCGCCCTTAACCGTAGCTATAAAGACTCTAGTGGCGATTGGAAAGAAGTAACAGATTATATAGATATTATTGCATGGGGCCCATTAGGGGAGCGTGTTAATCAGTACCTTAAAAAAGGTAGCCAAGCACTTGTAAATGGTCGGTTACAATACCGTGCTTGGGAACAAGATGGCCAAAAGCGCAACAAAGTAGAAGTTGT
>JAUPVN010000012.1 GCA_030917025.1 Patescibacteria group bacterium
AATATCTACTACTAATGCACCCATAGTAATTGTTGTGCCCGCAATAGATACAGCATTTTGTACAGCATCTTTGGTAACTCTGGCTGGGTCTATAATGCCAGCACTCTTAAGATCTACCAATTTATCGGCTTTGTTTACGTTTATACCCATGCCAGCTTTAGCGGCGCGCACCTGTGGCAACCATTCGTCTGCATTTAAGCCAGAGTTTGTTAATAAGATTCTAAATGGCTGTTCTAGCGCATTTTTAAGAAGTTGTTTACCAGCAGATTCTGCGTCTGTGCCAGTAACTTTAATAGTTGCAGATAAGTTAACCAAACTAACACCGCCTCCAGCAACAACACCTTCATCAAGCGCGGCTTTTACGGCAGCTACAGCATCGTCTACACGGTATTTCTTTTCTTCTATCTCTGTTTCAGTTGCGCCACCAACTTTAATTACGGCAACTTTACCACCTAGGGCAGCACGCCTTTTATCTAGGTTTTCTTTGTCGTATTCGCTAGTTGCGGCATCGGCCTGAGCCATAATTTGCTTAATACGAGCATCTATTTCTATTGGGTTGCCAGAGCCCTCTATAATTGTAGTTTCATCTTTGGTAACAATTACTTTTCTGGCAGCACCAACAAAACTCATGTCGGCAGATTCAAAACTGTGGCCTTGCTCTTCTGTTATAACGGTTGCACCAGTTAAAATAGCAATGTCTTGCAATATATCTTTTCGTCTATCGCCAAAAGCAGGAGCTTTTACGGCAACAGTGTTAAATACACCTTTTAGTTTGTTTAAAACTAAGGTTGCAAGGGCTTCGGCATCTACGTCCTCGGCAATAAGTACTAAGTCTTTTTTGCCTGCCCCGGCTAGCTTTTCCAACATTGGCAAAAATTCTTGAATGCTACTAATTTTTTTATCTGTTACAACAATGGCGGGCTTATCGTATACGGCCTCCATACGGTTAGGATCTGTAACAAAATATGGGCTTACAAAACCACGATCTATAGTAAAGCCTTCTACAACTTCGCTTTCTAGATTTAGCCCCTGGCCTTCTTCTACGGTTACAACGCCGTCTTTACCAACCTTGGCCATAACATCGGCAATTAAATCACCAATGGTGCTATCGCCAGCAGAAATTGTTGCTACCTCTGCTACACGCTTTTTATCACTTTTAATATCTTCTGCCATGCCACCAAGTTTAGTTAAAACATCATGTGCGGCAGATTCTAAACCTTTACGTAGTTGCATTGGGTTGTGGCCTGCTGCAATAAGCTTGTTAGCCTCGCTTAAAATATGATAAGTAAGCACCGTTACGGTAGTTGTACCATCGCCAGCTACATCGTTCATTTTTGTAGCAGCTTGTTTTATAAGTTCTGCACCAACTTTATAACCTAAAGTCTCGTCATCTACCTCTGGTAAGTCTACTGCTTTTGCAACCGTTACACCGTCGTGCGTAACGCTAGGACTGCCATAACTTTTACTAATAACAGCGTTGCGGCCCTTTGGCCCCATAGTAGTTTTTACTGCGTTATACAAAATTTCGGCACCAGCAAGAACGCGTCTGCGGGCATCATCATCATAAAATACTCTTTTTGCCATAATTAAATATTCTCCTTTTACTTAATAAAAAATTAGCAAACCTATTTAACGGTTGCTAAAATATCTTCTTCTTTTAATAAAATATATTCGTCTTTACCAATTTTATAGTCTGTTGTGCTATAGGTTTTGTAAATAATTCTATCGCCTACTTTAACGCCAGGTTTAATGCGCTCGTTGTCGTCTCCTACTTTACCGGGTCCAACAGCAACAACTTTGGCTGTTTGTGGCTTTTCTGCTGCTTTATCTGGCAAATACAAACCACTGGCGGTTTTACTTTCGGCTTTTTCTTGCTGGGCTACAACGTAGTCTGCAAGTGGGCTAATTGGTACACTCATTAATAATCCTCCGTTTATCTTAATATCTATGTATTATATTAGCACTTTATATAGTAGAGTGCTAATTTATAGTACATTATATTGTTTTTACGTGTCAACAAAAATTTGCTAGAAAGAACTTTAACTTAGTTATGTACTTTAGAGCAAATTTGATTATTAAAGTGATACAGATAATTAGTGTTTATCAAACAATTCTAATGATGTTGCTTCTAATTCATCAATAAAGCTAACAAATTCTTCCGTAAGACTACTGTTGGACATTCTATCAAACCAATCTTGGCCATGTGAGGTCACAACCAATTTATTACCACCACTTAAATGTTCTCGTAAAGAAGGCAATACTTGTTCACGATTATGTTTAGACTTATTGGTCTTTGACGGTCGCTTAAAATTATAATCAAAAGAATCATACAGCACCGTAGACCCAGATCTACTAGCCCACCTTATTATATTTGCTATCCTTTTTGGTCTATCTAAATAGTGCCCGTTAATTGCAATATAACTTGTCCCTTGATCAAATAAAATCTGCCTTAACCCATATAGAGCACTACTTTTGCCAGTATCATGGTCACCGCTAAGCCAAACAAATTTATTGTCATGCAGTATATTAAAAATTTGTTGGCTAACCCCAAAGGAATATTCAAATTCACCGGATGATGGAACCAAATCGCCAGTATCACCCATTATTCTTGAATTATAATATTCAGCTATCCCTCTTGTAGAAATTGTAGCCGCACTTCTGGGTATAAACAATTCTCTGTTCTGGACAAATATATTGGGGCGTAAGGGGTCTGATGTACTGTGCTTAAACTCTAAATTACTCATAAATATCTAAATATTAATATTATCTTAAGCCAATTTATCTAAACAATCTAAATGGGCAAGTATTACCATCTACTCCACAAATATTATTGCAAATATATTCTCCAATCTTAGGCGAGCTAACATTTGCAGTAACTGTATCAATACCCCTATTCCCTAACGTTCTTATTGCTCTCCTCGATTTTGGGCTACGACTAACTTGCAGATTAAAACTATTCATACCTTTGCACGTAGCCCTGAAATCAATTTTCTGAGCATAATCAAGTAAAGGGCCAGATTCAATTAACCAACCCAGGCGATATAATGATACTTTAAAATCATGCTCTAAATCTCGTCCGCTAGACAGCGATTCTTGTCCTATAGATCTAAACATGTTAGTATTATACAAGTTTATATACATTTTGTCAATAATAAGCTACAAAGACTTAACAATTACTTAGTAACAGCTAATAAATTTTTGGCGATTTGGCGTTCGTCCCAGGGTTCTTTTTTGCCCGCCATGCTACGGTAATTTTGGTGGCCAATACCCGCCAAAATAACTACATCCCCCGGTTTTGCATCTATAAAAGCTTGCTTTATGGCGTCTTTTCTATCGGCTATTTCTACATATTTTTTAGCTCCACCGGCCGCCAAACCCCCCTGCACCACCGCTTTTCGTATTTGAGCGGGGTCTTCTAAGTAAGTTTCGTCATCTGTTACATAAACATAATCTGCATATTTAACGGCAACTTCTCCCATGGGGCCACGCTTGGTAGTGTCGCGGGCGTATTCCCCTACCCCAGTAGCACCAAAAACTAGCCTAACCATACCACTAGCCACTCCCCTTGCAGCCTGTAGCACGTTTTTAACGGCATCTGGCGTATGCGCGTAATCTACCAACACCATAAACGGCTGGCCAGCTAAAACGGGCTCTAAACGCCCCGCCACGCCTTTAAGCGCATTAAGCCCCTTTGCAATATCTGCGTAGCTTAATGAAAGCGCCCTACAAGCCGCAATTGCCATAGATGCGTTATAAACATTAAATTCTCCAACAAGTTGCATATTATAACTATGCTCTACAGTATCTTCTAGCAGGCTAAAACCGGTGCCCTGGGGGCTATATTGTATTGCTTTTATTTGGCAAGAAGCCTGTTTTTTACCCACACTTATAGGGGATTTATCTGCTTTTTGGCTAAAATAGTCAAACCAATCGTCATCTGCATTTAAAATAATGCTTTTGGGGTGATATTCTGTTAATAATTTTGCTTTGGCAGCAGCATAATTTTGCATAGTTTTATGGTAGTCTAGATGATCTTGCGTAAGGTTAGTAATTACCGCAACCTCTACAGGCACACCATAAATTCTATACTGGTCTAAGGCATGGCTTGTAACCTCTAAAATTACATATTGTACACCCGCCTCTTTAGCTTGTTTAAAAAACTTTTGAACACTCCAAACACTTGTAACTGTCATGTGACTATGGTTGGGCTCATACTTGCCTGCTATCTCTGTAAAAGCAGTTGTGTAAACAGCGGTTTTATAGCCTGCCTCTTTTAAAATTGCGTTAATAATGGCACAAGTAGTTGTTTTACCATTAGTCCCCGTAACAGCAATAACTTTTGTACCTTTTGGAGCCATACCATAAAGTGCATAGGCCGTTTTTGCCTTTGTTAATCTGTACTGATGCTCTGCTTTTTTTATTGCAGACTTAGGAATAACCTTGCGAGCCAACTTTTTTACATTACTCATGCAATCTATAATAACCCATAAGCAAATTTAGTTTCGCAAAAATTATCTTTTAAAATCATTTCTATATTACTTTTGCCACCAAAAGTAAATCAAAAGGGCTAGGCAGGCATTTTAGATGTGGCGTTGTTATAATTTTATTGCAACTGCAAAAAGGACTCCTTGCAGTCGGCCCAAAATGCCATTAATCATATATAGAACCATTTTGGGCTTTGGCTTTTTGCCTAACCATTGCCCTAAAGCAATACCAACCCAGATCTAAAAAGATGCCTAGAACCAAAACACAACTTTAGTTTATTGTTTA
>JAUPVN010000013.1 GCA_030917025.1 Patescibacteria group bacterium
ACCAACTAAAAACGCCCTAGACAAGCCAGAGCATTTTTAGTTGGTACACCCGGACGGATTCGAACCGCCGACCCTCTGTTCCGAAGACAGATGCTCTAATCCGCTGAGCTACGGGTGCATAAACTTAATTATAGCAAACTAAAGTTTTTCTATTGTTTTTTCGCCATCTTTTAAAGTATTTTTGACACTTTTTGGTAATCTGCGTCTAAAATCTTTAGTTGCTCGTCTTTTTAGCATTAAACTAACAAAAGCACTAAATAAACCAATTCCTAAAATAATTAATATGGTTGCTGCAAATCTACCAATTGTTGTAGTGGGTACAAAATCACCGTATCCAACGGTTGCTATTGTAACAATTGTATAGTAATAGCTATCAAAGTATGACCAGCCTTCTACATGATGAAAAAAAATAGTGCTAATTGTAATTAAAGTTACTAGTGCACCAAAAACTAACCAATAAGGTGCCGGTTGCTGTTGTTGTATATCATGTTGGTTATCTTGATTATCCATCAACTAAATATAACACAGTAGCTAGATTATTTAAAAGATATTACCCCGTTAGATAAATGTGCTTCTACATTGTCTCCGTCTTTTATCTTATCTGTAATAATTAAGTTTGCTATAGGGTTAAGGAGCTTTGTTTGTATTAGCCGCTTAAGAGGTCTGGCACCAAAGCTTGGGTCATAACCTTCTTGTGCTAGCATTTCTTTTACGTCTTTACCTACCCTAAGAGATATATCTTTGTTGTTCTTAAGTTGTTTGATTAATTGATTAATCTGAATATTTACTATATTTATCATTGCTTCTTTAGATATTTTATTAAATACAATAATATCGTCTATTCTATTTAGTAGTTCTGGTCTAAATTCTTTTTGTAGCATTGGTTGTATAAAATTTTCTACATCTTTTACATCTTTGCCATTCCATTCTAAAATTATGTCAGAGCCTAAGTTGCTAGTCATGATAATTATAGTATTTGTAAAGTTAACAACTCTACCTTGGCCATCGGTAAGTCGGCCATCGTCTAAGATTTGCAATAATACATTAAATACATCTCTGTGGGCTTTTTCTATTTCATCAAATAATATTACTGCGTATGGTCTGCGGCGTATTGCTTCTGTTAGTTGGCCACCTTGTTCGTATCCAACATATCCGGGGGGCGAACCAATTAGGCGTGCTACAGCGTGTTGTTCCATGTATTCACTCATATCTATTCTAATAAGTGCATGTTCATCATCAAAAAGCTGCTCAGCTAAAGATTTTGCTAGTTCTGTTTTACCTACACCAGTAGGGCCTAAGAATAAAAAAGATCCTATTGGGCGTTTTTCGTCTGAAATTCCAGCTCTAGACCTTTTAATGGCATTAGTAACAGCATCTATTGCACGTTTTTGGCCAATAACACGTTTTTCTAAAGAATCATCTAAATGTGATAGTTTTTGGCTTTCTCCTTCTAGCAGTCTTTCTAGGGGTATACCAGTCCAACGCGCCACAACGGTTGCTATATCATCACTTGTTACTTGTTCGCGTAATAATCTATCTGATTCTGGTATTTTTGCAAGTTCTGCCTGGGCTGTATGTAGAGATTTTTCCGCCTCTGGTAAATCGCCATAGATTATTTTACTTGCACTGGCTAAGTTAGATTCTCGTTCTGCTTGTTCTAATTTGCTTTTTAGCGTATCAATTGTTTCGCCAGCATTATTAATATTTGTAATTAAATCTCTTTCGTATTGCCATTTGTCTTCTATAATTTTTGTTTGATCTTTTAAGCTTTTAATTTCTTGTTCTATTTCTTGTTTACGTAGCTTAGCATGTTCTGATTTGTCTTTTTTTAGAGCAGTTAGCTCTATTTCTAGTTGCATAATTTTACGCTTTTTTCTATCTAAATCTACCGGGCTAGAATCTAATTGCAAGCGTAAACTACTAGTTGCTTCGTCTAATAAATCTACAGCCTTATCTGGTAAAAATCTATCATTTATGTATCTATCACTTAGTCTTGCGGCGGCTACTACGGCATCGTCGTCTATTGTTACACCATGGTGAACTTCGTATTTTTCTTGTATACCGCGTAGTATTGCAATGGTATCATCTAAGCTTGGCTCGCCTACATAAACAGGCTGAAAACGCCTTTCTAGTGCAGCATCTTTTTCTACGTTTTGGCGATATTCATTTAATGTGGTTGCACCAATTAAATGTAGCTTCCCCCTTGCTAGCAGTGGTTTTAGCATATTGGCAGCATCCATTGAGCCCTCTGTTTTACCAGCGCCTACTATTGTATGAATTTCATCTATAAATAAAATTATTTCTCCATTAGATTTTTCTACTTCTTGTAGTAAACTTTTAATACGTTCTTCAAACTGGCCCCTAAAACTTGCACCGGCCAGTAAGCTACCAATTTCAACAGATATTAAGCGCTTATTCTTAAGAGTAGTAGGTACATCACCGTTAACAATTCGTTGCGCAAGGCCTTCTACAATAGCAGTTTTGCCGACGCCGGGTTCTCCTATTAAAACGGGGTTATTTTTTGTGCGCCTACTTAATATTTGCATGCAACGTCTAATTTCTTCGTCTCGGCCAATAACTGGGTCTAGACTGCCACTTTTTGCTAGAGCGGTAATATCAATACCATATTCTTGTAGTGGGTTTTTTGCTTGTTCTTGTGGTTGCATTTTAGCCTCCAGATCAAATGTTATATAAAGTTATTTTATCAAATTAGCACTCTACAGTCAAGAGTGCTAATAAATAATATTATATTAAAGTAGACCAGTAATACCAAAATCTATTAAGTATTAAAGTTATTGGTATTAAATACATTATAAGCAAAATGTCTCCATGATGTTTTTGTAAAAATTTGTTTAATTTTGGGGATATTTTAATATTTTTTTCACTAAAATTATACAGTGTTGTGTACCAAAATAACGGCAATGTAACCGCCCAAACCGTCATGCAAAACAGGCAAAGTGCCTTGCTATCGTATAAACTATAATAGAATAGCCAAATTAAAAATGGCATGGCAAGAGTAGTGCCTATTTGTAGGCCAATCCAGAACCATCTTTTAAATGTTGCACCAGCTATTAATGCCATACCTATGGTAATAATTGCCGCATAGCCAGCTATTCCAATTAACGGGTTTGCAAATCCAAAAGTAGAAGAAGCGCTAGATTCCATTACAGAACTACAGCTAAAAATTGGGTTAATATTGCAAACAGGTTGAAAATTGGGGTTTTTAAGAATTTCTAGTAAATCAATCGTTAACATAAAAGATGCAATAAAACCAATTGAACCAGTGATAACCATTATAAATGGATATGTTTGTTTTAGGGTTAATTTTTTAAATTTATTCATATATGTTAGTGTAACAAAATCGTTAAGCTAATGGTATGTAAATATTACACTAGCTATATATTTTATCTTGGTTCATAATTACTTTTACATTAACAATTAAAAACAGATAAGTGGAAACTGGTGAGATTCCAGTACTGTGCCGCAACCGTAAATAGTTTTAATATACTAAAGTCGGATCTTCTTATCGATCTATTACCCGAGCAGGAACGTTAACCACCCTTGGGGTGGTTTTTCTTTACGGTAAGAAAGGAAAATCTTGTGAAAAAACAAGTAATTACAATAATAAGTATAATAATTCTGGCCCTTGGCGTTGGGGGCACCGTATATATAGTTAGTAACAACAATATTAATAAAAATAACAATACTAGCGCAGTAGAAACTGATGTTGCATATCAGCAACAAGAACAACAATCACCAGATTCTAAAGTTAATACTATTGTATTTACAAATGAAGGCAAAACTGTTACATATACTGCTAACGATTCAGAAAACGCCTTAGCTGCGCTAAAGCGTCAAACAGATGTTCAAACAAAAACATTCGAGGGAATGGGCGAATACGTTACTTCAATAAATGGTCTCGCGTCAGATGATTCTACAAATTTTTGGGCTTTTTATATTAATGGTCAACAATCAGAAGTTGGTGCAGGTAGTTATACCGCAATGGCGGGCGATCAATTAGAATGGCGCCTAGAGGCAATGCGCCCGCTTTAGGATAATTATGAAAATTTCTTTAAATAATAAATTATTAATTTTATTAGTTTTTGTGGGGCTTGTTGCATTTGTTGTAACTATGCGTTTATTGCCACACCCACCAAACCTTGCTCCAATAGCAGCAATTGCAATATTCTCTGGGGCATTACTCCCGCGTAAATATGCTTACATATTACCTTTAGTAGCCATGATAATTAGT
>JAUPVN010000014.1 GCA_030917025.1 Patescibacteria group bacterium
CCTAGCACGCTGCCCGCCGCCGCCACCAAAAAAACTACCAAAAATATCACCAAAATCAAAATTAATATTTTGCCCCTGATAGTTAAAACCACCACCACTAAAATCATAAGCTCCACCGCCGCCGCCAGAACTTGCACCGCCTACTCCGGCATGGCCAAATTGATCGTAGCGTTTACGTTTTTCTGAATCTTTTAAAACCTCATAAGCTTCGTTTATTTCTTTAAACTTTGTTTCATCGCCACTTTCTTTATCTGGGTGGTGTTGAACAGCTAAGCGCCTAAAAGCTTTCTTAATTTCATCGGCCGAGGCTTCTTTGCTAACGCCAAGAACATCGTAATAATCTCGTTTTGTTGACATATTTTTCCTTATAATGGTTGATACAGTTAGGCGATTAAATAATTTTTAACCGCCTAACGTCAATAGTTTATTTGTTGGTGTCAAAAACAGTATAAACTATTTTTTATCTTTTTTGGCTTTTTTATCGTCTGATTTATCATCATCAATAACTTCGCCCTCTACCGGACCTTCTGATTTTTTGTCTTTAGAATCTTCATCTTTAGAAGCATCTTTATCTGCATCTGCGGCCTCGTATAGTTTAGCGCCAATAGGCATTAGCTTTTCTGTTAAGTTACTAGCTGCCTTTTCTAACTCTTCTTTATCGTCGCTTTCTAATGCTTTTTTAGACTCTTCTATTAATTTATCTAGCTCTTTTTTGTCATCGTCTGACAATTTATCGCCGTTATCTTTTTTAAGCTTTTCTGCCTGATAAATACCGTTTTCTAACATATTTTTAGCTTCTACCGCCTCGCGCTTTTTCTTATCTGATTCGGCGTTAGCTTCTGCGGCTTTAGCAGCTTTTTCTACTTCTTCTTTACTTAAGTTACCACTATTTTGAATAGTAATACTTTGTTCTTTACCAGTACCTTTATCTTTTGCAGATACATGCAAGATACCGTTGGCATCTATATTAAAGGTAACTTCTATTTGTGGAACGCCTCTGGGAGCAGGGGCAATACCGTCTAATTGAAATTTACCCAAACTCTTGTTATCTGCAGCCATATCACGCTCACCCTGCAAAACATGAATTTCTACTTGTGGTTGATTATCTGCTGCTGTGCTAAAAGTTTCGGCTTTGCTGGTAGGAACGGTGGTGTTGCGTTCTATAAGTTTGGTTGTAACTCCACCCATTGTTTCTATGCCTAAAGATAGTGGTGTAACATCTAGAAGTAAAACATCTTTAACGCTACCGGCTAATACGCCACCCTGAATAGCAGCACCAAGTGCTACAACTTCGTCTGGGTTAACACCTTTCATTGGTTCTTTACCAAAAATCTTTTTAACCTTTTCTTGAACGGCTGGCATTCTTGTCATACCACCAACCAAAACAACTGCGTCTATATCACTTGCTTTTAAGCCTGCATCTTTAATAGCTTTCTCGCATGGGGCCGCAGTTCTATCTACTAGATCACCCACTAAACTTTCAAGTTTGGCACGTGTTAGTTTAATTTCAAAGTGGATAGGGCCATCTGACGTAGCTGTTAAGAATGGCAAGTTTATGTCTACTTCGTTTGCAGTAGAAAGCTCAATCTTAGCTTTTTCTGCCTCGTCTCGTAGGCGCTGCATCGCAGCTTTGTCGTCTGTAATATCTATGCCGTGTTCTTTTTTAAATTCACTAAGCAAGTAGTTTACAATTGCACGATCAAAATCAGCACCACCAAGATGAGTATCGCCGTTAGTACTCTTTACCTCAAAAACACCATCGCCTAGCTCTAGGACAGAAACGTCAAAAGTTCCTCCACCTAGATCGTAAACAACAATCTTTTCATCTTTACCCTTTTTATCTAAACCATAAGCTAAGGCTGCAGCTGTTGGCTCGTTAATAATACGCTTAACTTCTAACCCAGCAATTTTACCTGCATCTTTTGTAGCTTGGCGCTGAGCATCATCAAAGTAGGCTGGTACGGTTATTACGGCTTCTGATACTGGGCTACCCAAAAAGCTCTCGGCATCTGCCTTAAGTTTAGAAAGTACCATTGCAGATAGCTCTTCTGGGCTATAATCTTTATCACCCATTTGCACCTTAACACTACCATCTTTACCTTTAACCATTTTATAGCCCATAAGCTTAATATCACGCTGGACTTCTTTGTCTTCCCATCGGCGTCCTATTAAACGTTTCATTTCGTAAACAGTTTTATCTGGGTTAGTAACCGCCTGACGACGAGCCTGAGGCCCCACTAGGCGTTCTCCACTCTTATTTATAGCAACAACACTTGGTGTTGTTCTGTTACCTTCTGCGTTAGCAATAATTTCGGGATCACCCGCCTGCATTACTGCCATTGCGCTGTTTGTTGTTCCTAGGTCTATGCCTATTATTTGTCCCATATTTTTTCCTTTCAATTAAATTATTAGCACGTTGCTGTTTGTTCTGCTAATAATTGTATCATACTAAAACTAGCACTCGCAAGTCAAGAGTGCTAGTTTTTTTAAAAATCTATTTTTGGGTTACTGTTTACCAACTTGAACCATGGCATGGCGCACAACCTTACCGTCTAGCATAAACCCACTCTGTAAAACTGCAGTAATAACCTCTTTATCGCCATCTCCTTCTTGCATGCTTACAGCATTGTGCAAATCTGGGTTAAACTCGTCTCCAACTACTCCAATTTTTACTAGACCAATACCCTGAAGCTGAGAGTTTAACTGTTTTTCTACCCCCGCAACGCCTTTTACCCAAGCATGATCAGCAATATCTTTAGGTTGATGTACTATGGCTCTTTCTAAGTTATCTATAATAGGTAACAAAACGGATACGGCTTGTTCTTTACCTAATGCTACTGCACGTTGTTTTTCTTCTTCTGAACGACGTTTATAATTAATATATTCTGCCTGAATGCGTTTTATATCATCTGTAAGCTCCTGTATAATTTTTTGATTATTATTCTTTTTAAACTTTTTTTGCTTGATAGGCTTATTAACATTATTTTCTTCTGTATTAATTGGTTGTTCTTGATCTGACACTTAAAGTACCCTTTCTAATAATTGCCCAGTATGACGCACTAGCCCCATTACTTGTTTATAGCTTTGGCGCGTAGGCCCCACAACCCCAATATAGCTTCTGTCGCTATACGGGCTACGATATTTACTAATAATAAGGCTGCAGCCACTTGATTTGCCAATTGGGTTTTCTGCACCTATATAAACACTTAAAGGCTCATTCGGAGAAGCTTCTTGCAGCCATGGCTCTAAATTATCTAATAACTTTGCAACCTCTTGTACGGCATCGCCGCTTGTGAATTCTGGCTGACTAAATAAATAAGATATACCGCTCATATAAAGTTGATCACCAATAGTTGCAATAGATAAATTATGAGTAATATCAACTAGACTGTCTACAGCCGACCTTATGGTTAAGCTTGATCTGCCGGCGCTTTTTACCCTTACGTCAATCGCTCTCGCATTGCGATTGACTGTATCTAATGGCTTTTCTCCGGCTTCTATACTTTTTTGAGATAAGTCTGTAACAGCATTTACATAAAACCGGTAGCCCTTGTCTGTTGGTATACGGCCAGCCGATGTATACGGCTGTTCTATAAAACCGGTTTCTTCTAGCCTAGCCATCTCGGCCCTAATTGTGGCAGACGAAACACCAAAGGTTTTTGCTAATAAAACAGAACCTACCGGAGCAGCAACTTCGGCATATTGTTCTACAATTGCATACAGTATTTTAGCTTGTCTTTCGGTCATAATGCTAATTATAATTATATCTTACTTAGCACTATAGAGTCAAGAGTGCTAAAAGTTTGCTAAGTATACTTTTAGCTCTTTAATTAGCTCCTTGGCATGATCATGGGCATTATCTTGTTCTGTTTGGCCAAAAGTATCTGTTGTAATATGTTCGTGCAAAGTTTGTGATGTTTGATCTATACTATCGTTAATAATATATTTAAAATAATCTCTTTTTAGAGCGAACTCAATTTCTTCTATTGCACTAGTAAGACGTCTTACTTTTTCATCTTTGTCCATTACACCCCTGCCATCTAGCCTACGCATCCATTCATCAAACTTTGGAGGTAAAATAAAAACCGGAATTACGTGTTTGCTTAAATTCATAATAGTGTCGCAACCCTGAATATCTACATCTGTTATTGGTATTGTGTGGTTATTTGCTGCATGCTTAAGCTCATTTACGTTAATGCCAGAAACCTGTTGATTATGAATAAGAGCTGCCTCTACATAATTACCGCTTTTTAAACCATCTAAAAACTGATCTTCTGATTTAAACCAATATTCTGTTCCGTTTGTTTCTAAAATACCGTTATTTTTACGAGGTTTTCTGGTTGTATCAGATATAACAAAATAATATCTACCAGTTTGAAGCAAATATCTTATAACCGTGTTTCTACCAGCAGCAGATGGTGCCGACAATAATACAAATGGATTTTCTTTTAATAAACTAAGTAAATCTCCATTGGGCTTATAGTTATTTAAAACAAGCTTAAAATCATTAAGCTTTACTAGCGGTGACGTGCTTGCATCAATCATGTAATTACTATACCGTAATAGTATGACTAATACTACAAAAGCACCTGATTTTAATTTACCAGACCAAGATGGTAACTTGCATTATTTAAAACAATATAAGGGAAAATGGGTAATATTATACTTTTATCCTAAAGATGCTACCCCAGGCTGTACAAAAGAAGCTTGCAGCTTTAGAGATGGCCGAGATTACTTGCAAGAGCAAGGTGTGGTTGTACTTGGTGTTTCAAAAGACAGCGTAGAAAGCCACAAAAAA
>JAUPVN010000015.1 GCA_030917025.1 Patescibacteria group bacterium
CGATCTAAATAGTAAAATTTATTGCAACAAAGTTGAGTAGTTAAATGAAAATATTAAATATATTAGCCGTAGTGAAATTAGAGAACCCTGGCCTACCAGAGACCCCATTAGATTCAGCAAAAATATCTTCTATAGTGGTTTATTTAGGTGTAGTTGCTGCTGTTATCAGCATATTAGTCATTGTTATTGCCGGAGTGCAAATGGTTCTTTCTAGTGGTGAATCAAGCAAAATAGCTAAAGCCAGAACAGCAATTATATATGCTGCTATAGGGTTAATAGTATCTTTATCTGCCACCACAATAGCAAGTTTCGTAGTAAAGAGTTCAACATAAAATGATTAAAATGCTTTTATCTATTTTGCTAACTGGTATGCTTTTTGTAGCGCCGTTGGCAATTGCCAACGCAGCGTCCGTAAATATCATTCCTGGTAATGCTTGCCAAGGCGAAGCAGCAAGTTCTTCTGTTTGCCAGGCAAACAATACAGATCCAATAACTGGCACGGGTGGCTTATTGTTTAAGGTAACAAATATTATTGCTTGGTTTGGTGGAATTATTGCAGTAATAATGATAGTTTATGCAGGCTTTGTTTACGTAACTAGTGGTGGTGAGCAAGGTAAGATAAAATCTGCAAAAGATATAATCTTATATGCTGTTATTGGGTTGGTGATAATTGTTGTTGCTAGAACAATTGTAGTATTTGTAATAAATAAATTATAAGGAAAAAATATGAGAAGAATATTCATACTTTTAGCAGTGTTAGGCACATTATTTTGTATGTCGGTATCATCAGCGGCTGTTTATGCAGTCGATAAGCAGGTATGTGATGGTATTGGGGCGACTTCAAACGGTAGTGGCTGTGACCAGCCAGCCGGTCAGAAGTCTATACCGGCCATGCTTACTACAATTATTGAGGTTTTCTCGTGGTTGGTTGGTATAGTTTCTGTAATTATGCTAATTTATGGTGGTTTTAGATATGTCACTAGTGGTGGTGAATCTTCGGCAATCAAATCAGCGAAAGATACTATGCTATACGCTATAGTAGGACTAGTTATTGTTGCGCTTGCACAAATTATTGTGCAGTTTGTGCTTAGTAGAGCAAATGCCAAATAAAACTTGCGGCTGGCATGCAAACATGGTATATATTAATAAAAGTAAAAGAAGGATAATAAATAAATGAATAAAATCAAGAGAATCTTAAGTACCCTAGCGATATTAGCTGTTTCAATTGCACCGGTAAGCTTAGTGGCTAGTTCTAGCGTATTGGCCGCTGATCTTAATACAGGAGGCTATGCCTGTGGTGGCTCGGGTGCTTCTCAATATACGGCAGAAAGCTGTGACACAAACGGTAGTAAGCTACCTGCGGTGCTAACTAATATAATTAATATTTTCTCTTGGATAGTTGGTATTGTTTCAGTAATAATGATTATTTACGGTGGTTTTAGATATATTACTAGCGGTGGAGATAGCAACGGTGTTACCGCGGCTAAAAACACCATACTTTATGCCATTATTGGACTTGTAATTGTGGCACTCGCTCAGGTGATTGTACAGTTCGTATTAACAAAAGCTAATTCTGCAGCAACCCCCACCTCCTAAAAGTAGCTCTAACATTACTGTGCATTCTTTTTTAAATAGGATAGGTTTCTTACGTGTGTTCTTTTGAAACATTTTTTCGATAAAAATATTTCAATATATAAAGCATGTTTATAATATAATGCCAAAGTTGTACAATATAAGTACAGGGAGTAATTTTGGCTTATATTGGTACAATTAATTTAAAGCTGTTTAGCTATAGAACGTTAGTTATATTGACTGGCGTGGTTTTATCTGTTTTTGTTTTCATTGTCTTTAGCCAAACCACTAATGCGCAAACTGTTAATATTGGACAAAGTTTATGTGCCGGAGCCAACATGGACTTTAACGCCATAAACAATCCTGGGGCCTGTGGTACAGCTCAGATTGAATCTTCGGGCACGCAACTTAATAGCTTGGTAACTTCAGTTATCAGTTTATTAAGCTGGGCAATAGGCGTGGTTGCAGTATTTATGATAATTGTTGGTGGCTTTAAGTATATTACTAGTGGTGGAGACACGGCTGGTGTTACTGCGGCCAAAAACACTATACTTTATGCCATTATAGGACTTGTTATAGTTGCCCTAGCCCAAGTAATAGTTAAGTTTATACTTGGCCGTATTAGCACCATAGGTACTGGCTAAAGTTGTTTTTTGAGCTTTTCTATAAGGTCGACTGGTGTTGGGTTAAGGCCGTTTAGTATTGCTGTGTAAATAGATATAAAGTCACCTAATGCCACAGTCCAAAGTAATTGTTGTAGCTGAGTTTCGCCCTGAGCGTTAACAACTATTGCCGATGGTCGCCTACCGCTAAGTAGTTTGTCACTTATTTCAAACCTTTTGGTTATTTGAGGGTTATCTAGGTTGGATCGTAAATCGAAAACCCTATACGGCTTATCTAGTGGGTGGCTAGACCAGCCTAAAAACTCGTTATGGTTAAATTCTGGGTACTGGTTGCACCAAGCCACATTTTTGGCATTTTCGTTAAAACTAATTTTCCATTTATATGCTGACGGGTACAGAAACGGCCCAGCATATATAACTGGAGTGTTACCAATAACTTCGTAGGCATATTGCTTAGCTATATTATTGCTTTTGGCGACCATAGGGCCCCACTGAGCAGTACTTTGCTTAACAAATTTAGCACTATCTTTTATTTCTTTTAGAGTTTCCGCTGGAATTAGATTCAATTCACTAAATAATGTGACTAATGCGTTTAACCCATATAGTGCGGCAAAACGTGGCTGGCCAGCTGGCGGTAGAGTTATGTAAGCAAGTTTATTTTCTTTGGCAATATCTATTAATTTGCCACCACCTGCCATAACAACAATTTTGGCTTTTTTTTCTATGGCTTGGTTTAAACACGAGACAGTTTCTTCAGTGTTCCCACTGTAGCTACTGGCTACAATCAAAGTATTAGGTCCTACGTAAGCTGGCAAGTCGTAGTCACGGCATATTTGGAATGGCAAATTAATACCCGGCAAGCTAGTAAGTAGCAATGCGGCTAGAGCAGAGCCACCCATACCCGCCACAACAATATTACTAATTTCACCTATCGGTAAGTCGCCGTCTATTTCAAAGTTATATTCCAGTTGTTGCCATTGTTTTTCGGCAATTCCCAGTGCGTCTTGAGCATCTTTTTCATGTATAAGCTTTAAATCATCTAACATACTTCCCTCTTTCTTATTTTAATTATAAACCCTGGTTTCAATTAAGTGTTTAACTTTTTTCTTAGAAATTCA
>JAUPVN010000016.1 GCA_030917025.1 Patescibacteria group bacterium
GCCATTGTGGGCAAAAGTGGTTCTGGCAAAAGTACTTTGCTACATATTATGATAGGGCTTGATCACCCCACAAAAGGTGATGTTTTATTTAACGAAAAAAGTATTTTTACAAGTTTTGATACCGATACTTGGCGTGGCCAAAATGTTGGTATTGTTTTTCAGCAGTTTTTTTTGCAACCTAGTGTATCTGTATTAGAAAACGTAGCATTAGCCCTAAAAATACAGGGAATGGCAAAAAGAGCTCGTCTTAAAAAAGCTCATTTGGCAGTTAAACAAGTAGGTTTGCAAGATAAAGCAAAAAGTAAAGCTAATGATTTGTCTGGTGGCCAAAAACAGCGTGTAGCTATTGCAAGGGCTATAGTTAGTAGCCCATCTATTTTAATTGCAGATGAACCCACCGGAAACTTAGATAGCGAAAATGGTGCTATAGTAGAAGATTTATTGTTTGAGCTAAATAAAACGCTAGGTACAACAATAATTATTGTTACGCACGATGAAGATTTGGCTAAACGCTGCCAACGAGTTATACGCCTAAAAGATGGCGTAATAGAGAGTGATAATTTGCAAAAGGCGGTAAAATAATGCGTGTTTTAGATATTACCTCTACTGCAAATGCTAATTTGCGCAGATCTAAGCTAAGAACATTTTTAACCTTACTTGCTATTGCTATTGGTACATTTACATTAGCGCTAAGTTTAGGTTTGGGCCAGGGTGTAAAAAATTATATATCATCGCAACTTGGTAGCTTTGAGGATGTAAATTTATATAGAATAATTAAAGACGACGCAAGTAACATACCTGTGGGTTTTGGCAATGGAGAGTTACAAGAATTTGATGGAGAAAAATCTGGTATAAGTGATTTTGATCAATTATTTTTATCGCCCCAAGATATACAAACCATTAGTGAGGTTAACGGTGTTAGTAATGTTAAGCTGCCGTATTCTGTTACGTTTGATTATGCCGTGGGCGCTAGTGGGGTAAAGTATAATGCTCCTGCAGAAGTTGCTTTTTCTGAACTTAATTTAAATATTGTGGCGGGTAACGATTTGCAAGATAACGATAGTAAGCAAATATTATTGTCTCGTAAGTTTGTGCCAATTTTGGGTGTTGAAACATCTGATAAAGCAGTGGGCAAAAATATTACCATGTTTTATACTACGGCAAGTGGTCAACAAGTAAGTGAAGAGTTTACCGTTAAGGGTGTTTTTGAGCCAACCCTAATTGATCAACCTATAAAAATTAGCCAAACCGATGCTGAAAGCATTGGGACAGCACAAGCACCGTTTGGCAAGCCAAGATTTATAGCAGTTTTTGTAACCAAGGATGAATCAATTTCTGATACGGTTTTTAAACAATCTTTTGCAGATAATAACTTTAACGCCAGAAGCGTTGCAGACGTTAATAGCACTTTAAACAATATCGTAACAGGTGTTCAGCTAGCTTTGGGTGCTTTTAGCGCAATTGCAATATTGGCATCTATAGTTGGGGTAGTTAATACGCTATTTATGGCAGTATTAGAACGCACGCGTGAGATTGGTTTGTATAGAGCCTTGGGCGCAAAACCTAAAACAATTTTTGCACTATTTAGTGTAGAAGCTGCTTTACTTGGTTTTTGGGGCAGTGTATTTGGTTTAGCGGGTGCCTTTATTGCCCAATATGCAATAAACTCTATAGCAAACAATACCTTTTTAAAGGGAATAGAAGGCTTGCAACTACTTGCAATTACGCCAAGTTTGGCGTTAATAATTGTTAGCGTGATTGCCTTAATAACTCTGCTTGCTGGTATTTTACCAGCCCTAAAAGCTAGCCGGCTAGACCCAATAGAGGCCCTACGGTACGAATAATAAATATGAAAGTTAAGTTAAAAAACAATTTGACACTAATTACTATAGTAATAATTGCTATTTTACTATTAATGGTAGCTAGTTATTTTGTTTGGCGTACTTTTATACATAAAGATACTGTTGTTCAGCAAAGTACTGTTAGTAGTAGCGATTCGGCTCAGCCATTAAACCCCACTAATACAGAATCTATTAGTTTAAACAGTAATAAGCCACAATCTGGTCCAAACGCACTTAGCGTAAAAGAGCCAAGCGATATTAGCGCAAGTTTGGGTTCTGGGCAAAAACAAAGTACCTCTAGTGGTAGTAGCAGCTCTAATTCTAGCCAAAATATTCCGGGGCCAGAAACTTTTGGGGCTTTTGAGCAATATAAAGATAGCCAAAGTGTTATGTATCAAGACTTGCAAGTAGGAACAGGCGCAGAGGTTACGGCAGATTCACAAGTAGCGGTTTTATATAAAGGTTATTTAACTAGTGGTGCTTTGTTTGACCAATCTCGTGCTGGTAATGATGGCAAGCTGCAACCTTTTATATTTAGCCCCGCCGCCGGCCAAGTTATTGCTGGTTTTGCGCAAGGTGTTATGGGTACAAAAGCAGGTAGCGTGCGCAGAGTAATAATACCACCAACCCTAGGTTACGGAGCAGAGGCTCAAAACGGTATACCGGCAAATTCTGTTTTAGTGTTTGATATTCAGGTTATAAGCGTTCAGTAAAATGGATGATGACAACGTCTTGCCTTGTGAAGATAAGATTGCCTTTAATAGTAAAAAAGATGCTTTGGGCGCAAAGGCTTTGGCTAAACATAGATACGGCAATAGTTTAGTTGTATATAAATGCAAGTATTGTTTACTTTGGCATTTGGCAACAGATTATAACAACTAACATTGTTAAAAACTGGTGTATAGCCACCACAAAACAAATACACTGTTCTTAAGATGTCCTTACAGGCTATAAATGCTCGTTTTTTCTTTAACGTATCTACTAATATGTCTCAGAAAAAAGTAACCATTTACATCACTGTAATTTACATCTTAAATAACTAGCGTATTTGTATTGCGGGGGCTATAATAATATTATGAGCAAATATTATATTACTACTTCTATTCCTTATGTTAACGCAGAACTTCATATTGGCCATGCTATGGAGCTATTACAAGCAGATGTACTTGCGCGGTATCACCGCCAAAATGGCTACGATGTAGTTTTTGCAACTGGTAGCGACGAACACGGTAGCAAAATTGCAGAAAAAGCTGCAGAAAAGGGTGTTACTAACCAAGAGTTTGTAGATGCACATGTAACTGCCTTTAAAAAGTTGTTAAAAGAATTACAAATTACTAACGACAGGTTTACACGCACTACTAGCCCAGATCACGAAAAGCGTGCGCAAATAGTTTGGAAAAATCTATCTAAATATATTTATAAAAACTCTTATATTGGTTTGTATTGTGTTGGCTGCGAAGAGTTTGTTACAGAACAAAAAGCTAAAGACAATAATGGAGTGTGCCCTAACCATAATAGACCATACGAACAAGTAAAAGAAGAAAATCATTTTTTTGCATTAAGCACATTTACAGACAAAATTAAGCAAGCCATAAATGACGGTACGTTACAAATTGTGCCAGAAACTCGTAAGCACGAAATTATACAGCTTTTAAACGAGGGTTTAGATGATATTAGTATTTCTAGATCTAAAGAAAAGCTTACTTGGGGAGTAGCTGTTCCGTCTGATTCTAGCCAAGTGATGTACGTTTGGTTTGAGGCATTATTAAACTATATTACAGTGCTAGGATACCCAGATAGCCCAGATATGGCAGCTTACTGGCCAGCCGATGTGCAAATTGTTGGTAAAGATATTTTAAGGTTTCATGCTGCTATTTGGCCCGGTATTTTACTTGGCCTTGGTTTAGATTTACCAAAAAAGCTTTACGTGCACGGCTTTATATCATCTGAGGGCAAAAAAATGAGTAAAACATTAGGTAATGTTGTTGCCCCTGCAGATATTATAGATACGTATAAACTAGATGCTATGCGCTACTATTTTTTGCGCCACATCCCTAGTTATGGCGACGGTGATTTTAATTGGCAACGCATGAATGAGGTTTACAACAACGAACTTGCTAACGAACTTGGCAATGGAGTTGGCCGTGTAGCCGCCATGATTAGCAAATATCAGGATAATATAATAGGAGAGGTTCCACCGGCAGAACACGATATTCACGAATATCAGCTTGCCTTGCAAGAATGCCGTTTTGATAGAGCCCTAGAAGAAGTTTGGGAGCAAGTAAGGGGGTTAAACCAATATATAGATGCCGTAAAACCTTGGCAAATAGCAAAACAAGGAGATTCCGTGCATTTACAAGAAGTTTTAGCATTGTGTGTTAGCAATTTGTTAGAAATTGCTGCACTGTTGGCACCATTTTTGCCAGATACATCAGCCAAAATTGCAGTAATGTTTAAAGACGGTATTGTGCGCCCGCTAGATGAACCGCTATTTCCTAAAGAACAAGAAAAACCAACTCAAAAATAATATAATGATAAATTTTGTAGATACTCATTGCCACATGCATGAGGCTGATTATGCTTTGCCTAAAAAAGAAGCTCGCGCAAGAGCTAACGCGGCGGGTGTTACAAAAATTATTTGCGTAGGCACAGATGTAAAAACTAGCCAAGAAGCCATAAGGTATGCCAATAAAACAGATGATACTTGGGCAACAATTGGCCTGCACCCGCACGATGCTAAACTTGGCCAAAAAACCTATGATGCTTTGTCTACTTTATTACCAGAAAAATCTGTTGTAGGCATTGGTGAATGTGGTTTAGATTTTTACTACAATTATTCTAGCAAAAAAGATCAAATAGCTGCACTAGAATTTCAGATGCAACTTGCATTAGATAATAATTTACCAATGGTTTTTCATGTACGTGATGGCTTTGATGATTTTTGGCCGGTTTATGATAGTTTTAGTGGTATAAGAGGCGTTGTGCATAGCTTTAGCGCATCTAATAAAGAATTAAAACAAGTACTAAAAAGAGATTTATATGTTGGTTTAAACGGTATTATGACTTTTACAAAAGATCAAAACCAACTAGAGGCCGCCAAAATAGTACCGCTAGAAAAATTATTGTTAGAAACAGATACGCCTTTCTTGACACCAAAGCCATTACGTGGTACAATAAACGAGTCAAAGAACATTAGTGTGATTGGTGCGTTTTTAGCAGAATTGCGTGGCGAAGATTTATCTGAGCTGGCATATGTAACATCAGCCAATGCACAAAGCCTTTTCGGCTTAAAATAGGATAATTTTTGGGTTGTTATGATCAAAGTTTTAGATAAAGTTGCATATTCTGGTAAAATCCCTGGTAATTCGTTTGAATTGCAAGAATATTTTATTTTTGAAAAAGAATTAGCAGAATCTAGAGATAAAATAGTAAAAGCAGGTATCGGGTTGTTAGCACAAGCAGTGCCAACAAATAAACCTAATATTTTAGAAGGCGAGCCGACAGACGCAAACGTTGCCTATGTTTTGGGTTTGGTTAAGCAATTATTAGACAGAGAAAATAGTACTAAAAAAGATATGGCTAAAGCGGCGTAGATATTTATTATGAAATTACTAAGTTTATTACAATCTTCTAAGCAAACTAAACAGCACAAGCGCGAACAACGATACCGCGAGCTTATACA
>JAUPVN010000001.1 GCA_030917025.1 Patescibacteria group bacterium
AGTAGCCAAAAATATACCAACAATTACAAACAATATAGCAATTATGCGCTGAAACCAACCCTTAGGGTCACTAGCCCAGCTTATTTTTGCAATTATCTTGCGGCCCAAAAGCGCAATTGCCAATAAAGAAGTTGCAACACCCAAGCAATATGCCAATAAGTATACAAAGCCCAACAACCCATTCGCGGGCAATACAGTGGCAATAACCCAAACATAAGTTGGGTTACAACTGCTAAACACAGGGCCAAGTGCTGCCCCAATTAATATTGCAGACATTATTTTATTATTATTTTTATATGCTTTGCCCAACATTTTTTGCGATGTATGCTCTATGCCAAGCTTACCAATTATTGTTGCCCACAAATTAGGAAAAAGCATAAAAACGCCTAAGATAATTATCAAAAAACCAGAAATTATTGCCCAAAAATTAGGATCAATACCAATAAATACCGTAGAAACCTTAAGCAACAAAGTAAATAACATTAAAGAAACAACTAAGCTAGCGGTAATTATATATGGGCGCCACTTATCGTGCCTATCTCCGCTTAAGCTACCACCAATAATTATTGGTAACATTGGCAAAACGCACGGGGCTAATACCGTTAACAAACCCGCTACGTAAGACAGTAAAATAGTTAATATCATATTCGTTTTAAGATTTAATTCCGCTTAAAACGCTATCAAAAGAGGTTGCAACCCACTGCGATACCTCGTTACCCGCTGAGTCTACCTGTACAAAGGTATACTGGGTTGTAACTCCAAATTTTTTACGTAAATCTGTAGAGTCGTCAAAGTCTGTTTTTATAATTGTTACACCATTTGGAATTTTAGATAAATCGGCATTAATTTCTTTATCTATAGCTTGGCAAACAGAACACCAACTAGCATGAAAAAAGTATACTTTTTTAGTATCTTTAAAAGCGTCTGGGTTATTATTATATTCTGCTAAAGTAACATATGCACCTTTTTGGATATTACTATCTTGAGCCTCTACAGGTTCTATTTTTGTATCGTTCTCAATATTATTTTGGCTAGTAGTCTCAACTACACTAGATGCAGAATTTTGGCTTTTATTATTGTTTAAATACACAAAAATGCCACCGGCAATTAATGTCACAACAATGACCCCTACTACTAACAATAACGTTTTTTTCATAGCTTAAATCTCCGTATAATTTATAGCTATTCTTAATAAATAGCAGTATTTATTATAGCAGAGCTAGTAACCAATAAATTCAAAACAGCCTTTGCCAATTTTTAGTTGGCAAAGGCTGTTTTTTGTCTTTTTAAGCTAATATCTTTATTTATTAGCGGTTTTGTTGGCCGTAACCACCTTGTTCGTGGTTGGTGCCGTCGTGTTCCGAACTTGCTTGGCGATTTTTTTGCCAATCAACTCTTTTTTGTACTTCTTCTGGGCTTAAACCTTTGGCCTCCCAGCGAGCTTTAGAAGCTTCAGACATTTTAGCCTGATAATCTGCTGTGCTTATACCCTTTTCTGCAACAATTTGATCCATTTGCTTAGTTTTTAAAGCCTCTGTTAGCTCTGTTGCTGTCATTCCAACGGCATTTGCCCTAGCCTCTAAAGAAGCTTGCTGGCCACCACCGCCCTGGCCCGTGCCACTACCAGTGTGTTCACCCACACTATACCCAGATCCAGATCTATTTTGTGCTGTTTCTGCGTTTACTGCCAACGGTACTAAAACCGCTGCCGATATAATTGCAATGCCAGATATTGTACTTATTGCTAGTTTGTTTGTCATAATATGACTCCTTTTTTAATTATTTTACTTATTGCAACCCAAATTAATATTTATTGAGGTTGCTATATGTAATACAACTGCTGGCTATAAATTATTTCAAATTATTATTTTTTAATTACATAAAGAGATATTTTTGTGCTGTTTACACTGTGCTGATTGCCATTATTAAAGCGCTTTTTATTATTTTCTGTACTATGGCCAATGTTTAAATAAGACATCCCAACACCAATTAGTGTAGACACAAACAAAAATATAACAATCACTAAGCTTAGTTTATACCTATATATACGGCTATATTTGCGCATTAGCCATATTGCAATAACAATTAATACTACAGATAACACCAGCACCCACCACGGAAAGTTTGCAATTGCATTATCTAGTTTTTGCCTCGCACCATAGGCTGGAGTTGTTGCTGTCTGAATACGCACAACATAAGTTAGCATATTAATAAAATACGCAAAAGAAAGCCCTGCACCAATACTTGCAAAAACACCCAAAAGCCACAAAATAGTAAAATATATACGCGGTTTCATATTTAATTTACCACTGTTAATTTGATCCATCACCGTAGACTGTATATCTGATTTTTGGGTATTTTTATTCATTACTTTAACCCTTTCTTGTTGCATATTTTTTTAAGCATTGTTTTGCCGCGCGCCGCCCAAACACCAACAGTAGATGCCGGAACATGCAAAACATCGGCTATTTCGCTGTATTTCATATTTTCGTAATATTGTAGCATTATTACCTCTCTATACTTAATATCAATACCGTTTAAACATTTATTAATATTGCCCCTTAAAATTGCCCTATCTATATCTTGGATTACCGTAGATTCGTATGTAGCCTCTTTAAGCTCATCTATCTCTAGGCCGTTTACTATGTTTTTATCGCGTTTTACGGCGTTCATAGCCTCATTATGGGCAATGCGGTATATCCAAGAAGAAAACTTATACTTTGGGTTATAACTTTTTAAATTTTTATAAGATTTAATAAAAGTTTCTTGCACAATATCTGTAGCCATTGGCTCATCGTGCACCAAATACACAACATAACGCATAAGTTTTGGCTCGTAACGCTCCATGATATCACCAAATTTTTCTTTATTACCACTAATAACTAGTTGAACTATTTGTTCGTCTGCTAAATCTGGTTGTAGACCCATGTATCTATTCTACATTCTACCGCGATAACTGCCTATTAAACGCAGCTAAATGTTTTTGTGACCCGCTTAACAGGCTTTCGTACACTATTTTTACATCAGATTCGGTTTCATCAAGCTTAGAAATATCTGTTTTTAAGTCTGCTATATCTAGTTCTTCTATGGCAACGCCAACCTTAAAGGCCTCTGTAGGGCTTTGATTACCCTGCGCAATTAACTTATCATACAAAGCCTGCAAATCTTGGTTATTAAAAACTCCTGGTTGAGTGCTACGCGGGTCTGCAATATTTTTACTTTTCAAGAGTGCTAAAACCTTGTTTTGGTGATTAGTTTCACTTTTTTGGATATTGCTGAACACTTTAGAGCCCCATTTGCTGTACATTGCTGCGTAAACATCATATGCTAATTTTTCTTCTTCTATTATATAATTGAGTGAATTTTCAGTTTCTGATGCTGGTAAAATATTGGTTGCTACATTATTAATCGATGTTTCAGTGTCGGGCTGGCTTAAGGCATCTTCTGGAGACACATTTACACTATTTTGTGTAACAGACGCATCTGGCATAAAAAATAGCCCGTTTGCATTTATGGTAAAACCTATAGCAACAACCAAAACAAACAAAATCGCGCCAGCAACAAGTGCAAATATATGAAAAGATCTAAAATTTAAAAATTTCGCCTTCATAATAAACAATCCTATTTACTATGTACATATTTAAGATCGG
>JAUPVN010000017.1 GCA_030917025.1 Patescibacteria group bacterium
AAACTAGATACTACCACTACTTTAGATAAACTCTTAGGTATTAGTACTATCTCCTACCACATGAACAACGATACTAATGACAGCCCACTTAAAGTAGGCTTTAGTGCCCAGCAACTAGAGATAATACTACCAGACCTAGTAGTAACTGGTGCAGATGGCTATAAGAGCGTATCTTACGCTGGCTTAACTCCATACCTTGTAGCAGGTATGCAAGCACAACAACAAACCATAAACTCACTCAAACAAGACATACAAACCTTGCAAGCAGCCACAGGTATTAACTCAAATCAAGTAACCATAGCTAACCTTAATGTATCTGGCCCTACAACCCTAAAAGACCTTACAGTAACTGGTAACCTAAACATAACAGGCAGCCTAACCCTAGCAGGCACCCTAACAGTAAAAGACCTAACCCTTACAAGCAACCTTACCATAGGCGGCCATATCATAACGGCAGGCAACACGCCAACCATTACTCCACAAGCAGCTGCTGGCCAAGGCGCCACCGCCACCATAGAAGGTAACGACACCAGTGGTGTTATAACAATTGTAGCCGGTAGTGATGCCACCATAGGTGATGTAATAGACACAACATTTGCACAACAATTTGGCGCAATACCAAAAGTAACCTTAACGCCAGTAGGCCCAGATAGTGCCAAAATACAAGCATATATAAGTAGCCCAAGCGCAGGTTCGTTTAAAGTTGGTAGCGTTTTGGCCCCAACCGCCGGCACAACCTACACCTTTAACTACCAAATAATGCAGTAGTTAGCAATAGCAATCCCTAATCAAAACTACCACTTAAGAGCGCGCCTAGGCTGCATAAAAACACTGTTTTACTTCGCACCATATCTACTAATATGCTTTGTCGCAAGAACAGATGTTTTTAAAATAGCCACCCATCACCCTTAATTTGATAATTTTGATTAGGGATTGCTATACTAGTTTAGTGTTAAAAAATATTAAGCATATTGTAATTGTGGGGCCTACGGCCAGCGGTAAAACAGCCTTGTCTTTACGAGTGGCGCAACTTTATAATGCAGAAATTATTGCTGCAGATTCTCGCACGGTATATATAGGTATGAATGTTGGCACTGCCAAACCTAGCCCAGCAGAGCAAAAATTAGTGCCGCACTATTGTTTAGATATTGCCTTGCCAGATAATCATGTTACTGTGGCAGAATTTGCCCAGCATGCTAAAAACGCCCAAAAAAGCATAAATAGCAGGGGGCTTGTTGATGTTACGGTTGGTGGTAGTGGTTTATATGTAGATGGTTTTACGCGCCAATATATATTTACGCCCCATAATACTAATTTGGCAGAAGAATATAAAAATATGAACATAGCAGAC
This sequence comes from Patescibacteria group bacterium, assembly GCA_030917025.1. GTDB lineage: Bacteria > Patescibacteriota > Saccharimonadia > Saccharimonadales > CAIOMD01 > JAUPVN01. Next base: position 1,352 of record JAUPVN010000017.1, read on the forward strand.
TTGCAACAAATAATAATAAAAAATAATTTGCTCATGCCAGAAAACACTAAAAATAAACGCTATTTATTAAATACAATTAGCCGTGGTAATGCGCCTTTAAAACAAAAAGGCCCCTTAAAAGATACATTATTTATTGGCATAGATCCGCCAAAAGAGGTTTTAAAAGAGTCAATTACAATGCGCGCCCAGCAAATGGTACAAAATAATGTAGAACAAGAGGTTAAAAGCCTATATAAAATATATGGTGCAGGTTGCAAAGCTCTTAACGGTGGCATCTATAAAACATTTAAACCCTATATAGACGGCCAAATAAGCTTGCAAGAAGCAGTTGATGCAACCATAATGAGCGATATTAACCTGTCTAAACGCCAACGAACGTGGTTTAAGCGCCATAAAGACATAACGTGGTTTATTGACGGTGTGCAAGCCTATAATTGGCTTGCTAGCCAATAAAACGGTACTTAGTAACTTAATAAATACGCTTTTTGTTCTTTAGGTTGCTATAATTACTATTATGCATTCCCATAGTATTGTTGTTGGTAAAAGTATTTTGTTTGGTCTTAAAATATTGGGGCGTAGGGGTTCTGCCTTGCCTGGATACGCTATAGAAAAAATAGATAAAAACTTTTTGCGAGATATGTTAGCCCAATTGCCAGATGGTGTGGTTGTTATATCTGGTACAAATGGTAAAACTACCACCACAAAAATGGTAGCAAAAATCTTAAGCGATAGTGGTAAAAGGGTTTTAACTAACCCAACAGGTAGCAATTTTACTAGGGGAGTAGTTGCAAGCATTGTTAAACCGGTTTCTTTAACCGGAAAATTACCTTTTGATATAGCCGTAATAGAACTAGACGAGGCCTATGCAGCAAAATTTGTTCAGCAAATTAAGCCCCGCGCCAGCCTAATACTAAATGTTATGCGCGATCAAATGGATAGATTTGGAGAAATAGATTACACGGCTCAGCTATTAAGTGCAGTTGTTAAAAAAACTACAGAAGTAGTAGTTTTAAACAGAGATGACACGCGTGTGTCTAAGTTGTACAAAGACGCTTCTGCTAGTGTAAATTATTATGGCGTGGCACCAAGCCTTAAAGACATTTTTAGAGATGACGACGAGCTACATGGTGGTTCATCTGCTAGCTCTAAACAACCAGCCACAGTACAGCTAGATGCAATCGATGATGATAAAATTACAACAACTATTGACGGCCACAAGCAAACTTTTGCCTTATCTTTGTATGGTTTATATAATGCTCAAAACGCTGTTGCGGCCATGGCTTTATGCCATGCGCTTGCCGTGCCTACAGACAAAATTATTAAAAGTATAGCAACAGTAAAACCAGCTTTTGGCCGTGGTGAGCGAATAATGGTTGGCAAAAAACAGGTAATTTTGCAACTTGTTAAAAACCCAAGTGGCTTTAGGCAATCTTTATTGGGTGCCTCTAAGAT
>JAUPVN010000018.1 GCA_030917025.1 Patescibacteria group bacterium
AAAAAGTTAGGGTCAAAATTAGCACTCAAGCAATCAGAACCCTAAAAAAGAAAGGGCTCCTAAAATAAGGAGCTCTTTTTTTATATAACAACTAAAATTATCTAACTTCTAGAACGCAAAGCTGTGTTTTTTCTGGTAAGTTAGAATCTTTTACCTTACGTACAGGTAGTGGTTCAAACTCTGGTACACCAAATAACTTTGTAAACACCTCTAATGGCGCCTGTTCTACTTCGTAGCTAACTGCACTATCTTGATAATGCGTAGGTATAACTATTTTTGGGTTAATCTCTTTAATTAATTTTACCGCTGCAGTGGCGTCTATTGTATAACCATTACCACCAACAGGAACAATAAGCACGTCTACAATACCTAAAAACTCAATTTGCTCTTCTGTTAAGCTTGCAATGCTATGCCCAATAACCGCAACAGAAAAGCCATCTATATGAACCAAGTATAAAACTCCGTGCTTAGACTCATCTATATGAAGTGGCGTTGGCATACCCGCAACCTCTACCTCTCCCACACCGTAGTCTCCGGGGCAATCTATAACAAAAACGCCACCTTTTTTTACTGCAAGATCTTTATTTGTTATTAAAACAATGTCTTTATCTGTAGTGATTGGTTTTTTACCATTAGCTTGCAAAGTATCGTCTATAACAATACTAGCCTTTTTGTTAGCAATTTTTACGCAGTTTGCACCATAGTACGTTATTTCCATATTTCTCCTTTTTTATTCTATAAAATTATCTTTATCTACATGCACAATTTTTTTGGATTGCAAAAAATTAGAAACAAATCTGTCATTAATCTGACGCCTATACATATATTCTTGTGGAGTTAGCACACTATAGCGCAAAGACTTTTTTTCTGATTTTTCTAATAAAGAAATAGCATTTTCTAAATTAGATGTATTTATATCGCCCACCATAAAAATATCTACGCCGGCTAAATCATCTCTTGTAAATTGGCCCGTGTATACAAGTAGCCTAACATTGCCAGCCTTTATTAAGCTAGCAACAGATTCATCTTGCGGAGCTTTAGTGGCTTGCTCTATAGCCTCATCTGTAGACGCAACCTGATCTTCTGTTTTGCCGTCTTTAGCAGTATCGGTTTTCTTTTTAGACGATTTTTTTAATGGTACACCACCAAACATGCTTGCAAGTGCATCGTAATGTTCAAAATTTTGGTTTGCCTCGTAATATAATTTATTGTTAGATGTGTCTGAACTAATTATTCCTATACTAAGTAAATTTGCTAGTTCTCTGCGAACAGAATTTATTTGCTCATCTATTTTTCTGGTAATTTCTCTTACATAAAAGGCCCTACCGGGGTTTTGATAAAAAAGCCCTAACAGTTTAACGCGCGTCTTAGACCCAAACAATTGTTCTATCATTCTTTTATTGTAACAATTATTGATACAAAAATATACTTATTAATATTTCACGAATTATTATTACCTTGGGCGTTTTTTAGCAACTGTTCTGGCTTGTTCAGCAATAACATCATTTATATCAATCAACTTGTTTGTTACGCCATTTAGCACCAAAGCTCTATTTAATAATTCATCTGCAAAAATGGGCGACTTGGCCAGTAGCGGACCATGCAAGTAAGACCCAAAAACATTTATAGAATTAGCCCCTTCTGTGCCGTCTTGCGTATTATTACCGTAACCATGTTTTGTTGTGCCAAGTGCAGAATCGTTATTAAGAAAGGTTTGGCCACTGTGGTTTTCGTACCCTATTAAATCTCCCCATTTAGAGCTAACCGTTAAATTTCCAATAATACGCTTAGGGCCAGCCTCTGTGTAGGCATCTAAAACGCCGATGCCACCTATTTTTTGGTCTTTTTGGGTTTTAAAATACTGCCCAAATAACTGATACATACCGCATATCATAAGCATTACCACGCCATCTTTATGCATCTGCAAAAGTGTTTGCTTTTTTTGTTGTAAATCACTAGCAATAATAGATTGGCCGGCATCTTGCCCGCCACCACCAAGTATAATGGCAGTATCTGTGGGTATTTTATCACCTACGCCAACTTGTTCAATTTTTACATCTATACCACGCCATTGTAACCGTTTTTTTAGCACCAAAACATTACCGTTATCGCCATAAATGTTCATTTCTTGGGCATATAAATGTACTATTTTTAGTGGTTTCATACCTTTTCTACCTCTGTTAGTGTACTCAAGTATTTGCGCAAATCTAGCATTACCGTATAAGTTGTATAAATATGTATGGTGTCGCCATTTTTTGCAATATTTAGTGCATCATCTAGCGCGGCATATAAATTTGGTGTTATTTGCTTAACTTTAATATCTTCGTACTGCAAGCGTAGCGCCATATCTGCGGCACGTACCCCAGTTGTAATAATGGTTTTATTTTGCAAAACCTCAAAAGATACATCCCATAGCCAAGAAACATCTCGCCCATCTGCATAGGCGTCGTTAATTGCTATTAACGTAACTACATCATTAATCTTAGAGGCACCCAATAAAGATTGCCTAAAGCCACTTGG
>JAUPVN010000019.1 GCA_030917025.1 Patescibacteria group bacterium
CATAATGCTATCGTGTATTTGCAATATTTGGTGGGCTTTGCTTGGCAAACAACCTTGCAGTTTTATCATGGCCATTTTCATTAAATCTGCCTCTGTGCCCTGTATGGGCATATTAACGGCTTGTCTTAAAGCTGCCTCTCTTACTATGTAGTTACTACTTAACACATCTGGTGTTGGCCTGCGGCGGCCATAGAGTGTTTCTACATAACCATTTTGCTTGGCATCTTCTTTTAGCTTTGCAATGTAATCTACTAATGGTTTACGTGTGGCAAAATATCTGTCTATAAAGTTTTTAGCATCGCCCATTGTCATGCCAGTTGCGGCGCTTAAACCATGCGGGCTCATGCCGTATAGCACACCAAAATTAATGGTTTTGGCGGCACTACGCATTTGCTTAGTTACGTCATCTAGGGCTACACCGTAAACTTCTGACGCGGTGCGAGTATGAATATCTTCTCCGTTATTAAATACCTCTATCATATCTGCGTCGTTTGCCAAAAATGCTGCTAACCTAAGCTCAAACTGGCTGTAGTCTGCACTAACAAACACATTACCTGTATTGGCAATAAATGCAGTTCTTATTTTTTTACCTAGCTCTGTTTTAACAGGAATGTTTTGCAAATTTGGGTCTGTGCTACTAAGGCGCCCTGTTTGGGTAGTGGTTAAGTTAAATATTGTGTGCACCCTGCCATCTGCGGCAACTTGCAGCGGCAAAGTGTCTACATATGTACTTTTAAGTTTTGCGTATTCACGATATTTGCTAATTTCTTGAATAATTGGATGGTAAGATTGTAGTTTTTCTAGTTCTTGAGCGGCGGTGCTATACCCTGTTTTACCCTTTTTAATACCCAAAGTTGGCAAGCCCATTTGATTAAATAAAACCTCTGATAATTGTTGTGGGCTGGCAATATTAAATTCTTGTTCTGCATAACCATAAATTGTTTGCTCTACATCGCTAAGTTCGTCTTGTAAATAACGGCTCATAGTATTTAAATATTTTGTATCCAGGCCAATACCCTGAAGCTCCATTGCGGCTAAAATAGGAATAATTGGTAGCTCAACCGTTTTATATAATTTATTTAAACTAGGTAATTGATCTAATTGTTTGTGTTGATATTCCTGCAAATTTACTAACGTGGCAGCAATTTCTGCTACATGCAATCCAATGTCTTCTGGAGGAATAGTACCAATATCTGTAAGATCATAACCAATTAATGAGCGAGCACTATCTGCTAGTGATTTAGCTAAATCTGTAGAATCTATCATAAAATGGGCAATCTGAACGTCATCTACAGCACTTGGTAATGGTATATTAAGTAAAGATAATACTCTGTATAGTTTTTTAACATCGTAGCCACAAACAGTTGCATTTTTACAAATGCCAGTTAGCCAATTTACAGAATTACTATTAAATTCTTGCACAAAAGTTACTTGGGTTTTTGTAGCAACAATAATTGCTATAGGTTCTCTGCCAAAAGCGTCTTTTGTTATGGGGTACATATATAGCTCTTGCGCGGCTTTAAAATCTTGAATACTAACTAGCTTAGGTACGGCCATATTACCGGCTGGAGCAGCCTGCAGGGCCTCTGTTTGGCCATCTGGCACCGGTATATCGTGTAATGTTCGTAAAATAGCCCTAAATTCTAACTTTTGTAAGTTATCTTTTAGCTTGGCCATATTAAATTTATGCACATCCATTGCCGGTAAATCTAATTTTATTGGGGCATCTATAAATAACGTTGCTAATTTTTTGCTTAAATAAGCCATTTCTTTGCCATCTTTAAGCTTTTTATAAGTTGAGCCACTAATTAGCTCTATATTATCGTATATGCCATCTAGCGTTTTATATTGGCTTAACAACGAACTAGCAGTTTTTGCGCCAATGCCGGCTACCCCCGGGATATTATCGCTACTGTCTCCTTGCAATGACTTTAAATCTAAAAATTGATTAGGCTCTAGGCCGTATTTTGCTGTAAAACTTTCTGGATGGAATTCTTCTATATTACTTAAACCTTTTTTTAGAGCATATACTTTTGTATTTTTGCTAATGCACTGCAAGGCATCTAGATCGCTTGTAATAATTATTGTTTCTATATCTTTTACATCGGCCTTTTTTGCTAAACCAGCAATAATATCATCGGCCTCGTAATCGTCTAGCTCATACATGGGCCAGCCTAAACTTTCTAAAAGTTCGTGCAATAACGGTATTTGGGCATAAAAATCTGGGGGAGCGGGCTTTCTGCCAGCTTTATAATCTGGATACATCTGTAAGCGCTTACGAATATTTGTTTTTGGCTTATCCCACGCAACCGCTACGTAGTCTGGCTTAAGGCGTTTAATTACCTCTAAGCTTAACACTGTAAAACCATATACCCCACCAGTTGGCGTGCCGTCTTTTGTGCTTAAGTTTGGCATTGCGTAATAGCCACGATAAAAAACACTTTTGCCGTCTATTAGTACAAGTCTTTTTTGCTTATCTGCCACAATGCATATTCCTATCTGTTAGCTAGTATATATGACTTTTAAGTATTTTGCATTTTATAGCAAAAGCAATCTTACTTTAATAATATAAGCAATTACTGCGCAGGCGTAGATGGTGTTGTGCTTTGGTTAGGTTGTAAAGCTATTTCTTGTGATGAATTATCTCCAGCAGCTGGTGAAGGAGTTGCGCTAGCTAAAATTAATCCGTTTCTATTAATTGTTACGTGCTGTTTATCATCAAAAGTAAATGCAGCCTTTACTGGTTGTTGAGCCTCTAGCGATCTTATAATTTGGGCTATTACATCCTCTGAATTATTAACAACTTTACCATTTTTACCAAGCTCAATATATTGGCTACCGTCTGGGCGAGTTACAATTTTCTCGTTTACGGGTTCTGTGCTATATTTAGGCACCAAAGAATACACATATTCTTTAATTTTTGCTTGCGATAGATGTGTGTTAGACCCCGCCGAATCATCCATTTGTAACCATCCAAATTTTTGATCTTGAGTGGGTACAATACGCTGGCCGGATGCCTCTATTACTACATTTGTTGCAATTATTCGTTTTGCAAGTTCTACATCATCTTGCAAATCTGCCGCAGTTATATTTGGCCTATCCGTTGCCTTAGACAAATTTATAACGGCATTATCTAGTTGAGGTAGTTGCTCACGCAGCTGATCTGCAACGTAAGCAGAGCTTGTTCTAAAACCGTTAATTTCTGGGGATATACTTATGCCGTTTTTATCTTTAACCATGCTAGCATTAACATTTTTTGTCTGCATATCTGCCACGGTCATTCTTATATAGCCATCTACTGCTAAATCGTTAACTTGTGTAGGCACAGATAATGAACGTCTGTCTAAATATTTAAACGGGTTAAAACCAGAAATTGCCTTTTGGCTAACTATTTTGGTATCAAAAGTAACCCCAAGAGCACTGGCTGGCACTTCTCTGGTTAAACCACCATCTTTTAAAATTACGCTAACCTCTTTAGCGCGATTTTCTAATACGCTGTTAATTTGTGCCTCCGTAAGGCCACCAATGGCAAGCTCTCCAACATATGTATAAGGCAATGCCCTTCCAGCGTATTTACTATTTAAAATTAAACCAACAGAAGCTAAAATAACTACAATTATAAAAACAGAAATACCAATAATAATAGATAATTTTAATAAACGCTTATAAATTATTGATTTTTTATATTCTTTTGCCCGAATATTAAAATTGGGTATTTCTGCCACTTGGGGGGTAGACCCAAATAGCTGGGGTATTGTTTGCGGTAAATGCATCGCAACCATGGTATTTTGTACATTGGCCTCTGCGGAAGCTTTAGGTACACCATGATATTGAGCAAACCGCGGACGCATGTGCGGATTGTCCACGATTATTTTCCTCTTTTTTAGTCTTTATTATTATTTTTTGTGCGAGCGTTTTTAGTTTTCACGCTTATGATTATAATATAACGCAACTTAATGCTACCGTCAACATTATTATGTTTATAAGTAATTTATCAGCTAGTTAGACGGGGGCTGTCTACTCTATTAAAAACTAGTAAAAACAGATTTATAAATGCAAAGTTAAAATAAAAATCTTCTATTGGTATATCACCTATTCTTAGACCCACAATTGCATCACTGCCGTAAGTAACTATTGGCAAACCAGTTAATACAGAGTTAAATATTAAAAACAAACCAAGCAACAATAACTGAAATGCCCAAAATCGTTTTGTGAAAGCCAACCTAGACAAAACAGCAACAACAACTGTTATTAACATTGCAATAGCGGCAAATCTGGTATAACCATTAGACCATTGGCTAACTAATAACCATACAGAGGACCCTGCGGCCAAACCCAAAAATAACAAAGGTACTAAAATCATAGCCGATCCATCGGCAACAAATTTTTTAACGACTCCCCAAACATATATCATTGCAAACGGCACAGTAACAAAAAACAAATACTCTTCTATGGGCATGCCAAATAAGCTAACGCCAGTAATGTACTGCCCATTAAATGCCCAATGGCCTTGGCTTACGGCCCAGATATCCCAAATTATAAATGGTAAACTAACTAAGAAATACCCCGCCAATAACCCTTTAACATGTTTATGTGGTTTTACATCTGTTTTAAAACTTAACACCAAAACTGGCAAAAATATAACTAGGTTTATAAAAAGATACAACAGGTTACGCATGGATTGACCTCACTAGTGCGCGCCCCACCACACGGTATTTACTTGGTTTAATATTTTTATTAAACACCAAAAAAGGATTTTTTGCAATATTTTTAGCAGTGTAGTTATACATATCTACTGCAGTACGCAGGGCAATCCGCTGTGTGCGCGGTACATATTTAAAGCCTTTATTTGCCTCGGCTTGCCATGTTTTATAATACGTAAGTTGGCCCTCTATAAATTCTTTAAACTCGGCTGGGTGTTTATTGGCTTGGCCCTCTGAAAGTTCTTTTAAACCATACTTTTTAATTTCTGATTTAGGAAAATAACATCTACCCAAACTTATGTCTTCTTTTATATCTCTAATAAAATTGATATATTGCATAGCCCTGCCTTGCATCTGTGCATAATAATAACCTTCTTTGGGGACTCCAATAATTTTACACATCATTAATCCAATAACTTCTGCCGACCCGTACATATATTGAATGGTTTGGTTTAAATTTAAATATTCTTTTTTACCAATATCGTTTTTCATGGCTTTTAAAAATGCACTTACCCACTTTGGATCAAGTTGATACTTATTAAATACTTCATACATATTATTAACGGCTAAACTAATTTTACTATCAGTTTTTTTATTGGGTAATGTACCCTTTTTTACAGCTAAGTTCCAGGCCTTTTCTAATTGTAAAAAATGTTTTTTATCTTGTGGCACACAGTCAACAAAATCGTCTGCTATTCTTACAAAACTATATAGTTTAAAAACATCCTGGCGTGTCTTTTCTGGGAAGAATCTACTGCTCCAATAATAGGTAGTGCTACCATTTTTAAATATTTGTTTTTCGTTTTTCAATTTAGGTTTCTCGCTGTTATATTAGCTGCTAATTTACCAGATAAAACCACCATAGGAACACCAGTACCGGGGTTAGTAAAATGGCCAGAATATGTAAGATTATTTAATTTTTTGCTCTTAAGATTGGGTCTAAGTAGGGCACTTTGCCAAAGTGTATGAGCCAGGCCAAAAGCATTGCCCTTAAATGCGTTTAACGTATCTTCAAAATATTGTTCGGCACGTACTTGTTTAACAACAATACTACTAGCAATATTCTCGCCTAATTCAACTTCTAGTCTTTTAATCAAATCGTCTGCAAGTTTATTTACCTGTTTAGAACTTGGTTTTAAGCCACCACTCATTGGGGCCAAAATAAATATATTCTCTCCTTCTTTTGGTGCAACAGTTGGGTCCGTTTTGCTTGGGGTGCAAACATAAAATAACGGCTTATTTGACCACTCGTGTGTGTCAAAAACTTGCTTAAAGTGGCTGTCCCAATCTACATCAAAAAACAAAGTATGATGTAAAAGGCCTTTTACTTTTTTATTTAAACCAAGGTGAATCATTACACAGCTAGGAGACATAACTCGTGACTGCCAATATTTATCTGAGTAGCTACGATCTTTAGAGTCTAAAAGTTTAGTTTCTACATGATGATAATCTGCGTTAGCAATAACTGCATCACACAATATCTTTTCTTTGCCAACGTATACTGCCCTAGCTTGACCATTCTTAGACTCAATAGAGGTTACCTCTGCATTATATCTGTAAGTAACGCCAAGTTCTTTACCGAGTGCCTCAAAACCATTCACAACAGCCTCAAAACCGCCAAGCGGGTACCATATCCCTAGTCCAAAGTCTGTATAAGCTAACAAAGTATATAGGGCCGGAATATTGCTAGGGCTGCCACCCATAAATACCACCATAAACTCTAATATTTTTTGTAAATCTGGGTTAGATACAACCTTAGAAATACGGCTGTGATAACTTGCCAATAATTTAGGGTTACTCATCATCTTAAAGGTTGCTTTATTAACTACCTGTAAAGGGTTTTCATAAGTAATATCTAATAAATTTTCTCTTACTAACTTATATTCTTTTTGGGTTTGTTCTAAAAATTTTAACATTTTTGCAGAACTGCCCGGCTCTAAAGATTCAAAAAGACTTAAGCCACCATCTGCCTGGTTGCTCACATCTAAAGTTTTTCCTAATGAATACGCTCTATAAGAAGGGTTTAATTGAGTAATTTTGTAATAATCACTAACTTTTTTACCAAAGTCTGCAAAAAAATCATCAAATACATCGGGCATCATGTACCAACTTGGGCCTAAATCAAAAATGAATCCTTTTGTTTTGCTAACTAGCGCCCTTCCCCCTGGCGCATTGTTTTTTTCTAAAACTAGAACATCGTGGCCATCTTTGGCTAAATACGCAGCCGCACTTAACCCACCGAAACCTGCGCCAATGACAACAACTTTTTTACTCATTAATTTATAGTATAGTTCATTTTGGCTAAATCTACGATGATCGCACTAATAAGTAGTCCACTAGATCGGTTAAAAATTGCCGTTCGGGTTTGGGCCAATCTTTATGTTCATCTAAGGCGCTTGTAGCCTTTTGAGCTGATTGTGCTGCCTCTTGCTGCGTAGCAGCTAAAGCCCCACTTTCCATAATTATATTCTGACAACGCAAAAACTCGGCGGCAGATAATTTTTGATTACCTAAACAATCAAGCAAAAAATATTGATCAGTTTTATTTGCCATATCAAGGGTATATTCTATTAAAAGAGTTCTTTTACCTTCTTTAATATCATCTAGCGGGCTTTTGCCGGTTAAATTTTCTGAGCCAAAAGTACCTAAAATATCATCTGTTAACTGGAATGTTCTACCAGCCTCTCTACCGTAATTAACAAGACTTTCTATAGATTTATCATCTGCGCCGGCAAGTATTGCACCAAGTTGCATTGGATTTATAAATGTATAATAGGCTGTTTTCCATACTAAAATATTATTAATATCATTTTTAGTAACATTGGCTGCATATTCACTAAAAATATCTAAAGTTTGTCCATGGCCAGTAACAAGATAGCACCTGTTAAGATTTTTTAATGCAGCAATTCTTACTTCTGCTGTTGTTGGTAATTCTGCAATAATATTTGCAGCATAATGTTGAGCAACCAAAAAACTACTAATTGCGCTAGCCACCCCAAAATGGCTAGAGTCTCCTTTATAATGTAGCTGCTTGTGCATTTGCATCAACTCTGTATGCACAGTTGGGCCCCCACGACGCGACGGTGATCTATCTTGTATATCATCTGCAACTAACATATAGGTATTAAGCATTTCTAATGCACTTGCAGCGCGCAAAATTAACTCCATGTCTGTGCCACCAAACATTATATATGTATTTATTGCCAGGGCTCCACGAATACGCTTACC
>JAUPVN010000020.1 GCA_030917025.1 Patescibacteria group bacterium
AAAAATTAGGTGGGTCTATAGTAAACAACCACACAATTCCTACAAGGGCGTTATTAGAAACAACCCATAGATATAATAATGCAAAAATTGCTAGCAAATTTGGCGTAAACGGTTGTAACCCAACCATAGATCAAACCAGCGCCTTACATTGGCGTAAGAGGGCTATTAACTCAACAGGAATAAATAATATCTTACACGATGAACTATCTGGTATTAAAGTTGTTAGGGGCCATGGCCACTTGATAAACAATAAAACTGTTAGCGTTGATCTAAAAAGATATACTGCACAAAATATTATTATTGCCACAGGTTCAACAACAACTACGCTAGATATTAACGGGCTTAACGAAATATCATATTTAACCCCAGAAACATTGTATAAACTTAAGAAAATACCAGGTTCTATAGCAATTATTGGCAGCGGCCCAAAAACCTACGAAAATGCTCAAATATTGCAGTCTTTGGGCGTTAATTTGCATATTTTTGAACAACACAATCACTTATTACCCTTACTAGACCAAGAAGTGGGTGACATAGCTCAAACCATACTAGAAAAATCTGGTGCACACGTGAACACACTTGCAAGATTAAACAAAATAGAAAAATTACCAAGTGGTGTTAAAATTAATTATTCTAATAACAACACAACATTATCATATACCGCAGATGCATTATTAATTTGTGATAATCAAACCCCTGCAATAGATATTGGGCTAGATAATGCAGGTATAGAATCAAACGAGCACGGAATAATAGTAAACAAACTTCTTCAAACATCTCAAAAACATATTTTTGCAATAGGTAGCGCCGCAAATATTGCAATAAGCGATGGCGGCACAATATTTAGTGGGCAAGTTGCTGCTCATAATATTTTACATCGTAAAAAAATATCTTATAAATCTAAAATAATACCAAGGGTTTCTTTTGGCGACTCAGAAATTGCTCAAGTAGGTAGTACCGAACATCAAATACAAATGAGCGGCGCAATGTATCAAACGGCTATTGCTCCAATAAATATGGTGAGTAGATCAATGGTTTCCGATTACAACAACGGCTTTGTTAAGTTAATAGCTTCTCATTACGGTACAATTTTAGGGGCAACAATTGTTGCCCCCCATGCCAGCGAAATGTTAAACGAAATTACTTTTGCCATTCAATACAAACGCAGGGCTTGTGATATAGCTAACACTGTACATGTTTTTTCTAGCTGGAGTGAAGCTATAAGGGTAGCAGCCAGTAAAATAAAGTGTATATAAGCTGTACAAGCTGCCGGGTTTATGCTATTGTTCTATTAGCGCAAGAATTGTCATTATCTTTAAGGCCATTTATGAGTTTTTAAAGCAAGCAAAGACAAAAGTAGGTCGTACTTGCGAGATAGGTTATAAAAGGAAAATTAAATGGCATTTAAACTATTTGTAGGCAGCCTCTCATGGGGAACCGATGATGATGGCTTGCAAGCAGCTTTTGCTCCATTTGGTACCGTGCTAAGTGCAACCGTGATCAAAGATCGCGAATCTGGACGTAGCAAGGGATTTGGTTTTGTAGAATACGAAACTGCCGAAGAAGGCAAAGCCGCTATTGACGCTCTGAACAATTCAGAGTTAGATGGCCGTACTATTGTAGTCAACGAAGCCCGACCAAAAGAGGACAGACCTCGTGGTGGCGGTAACGGCGGAAGCCGTGGTGGCTATGGTGGTGGCAATCACCAAAATGGTGGCGGTTCATTCCGCACCAGTAGCTGGTAATTTATTTAGCACTACACTAAAACCTCGCCCTAAACCAGCGAGGTTTTTTAATTTAATATTAAATATTACTTTATTTTAAAGAAAAAAACCCCTCCTTTTGGAGAGGTGTTTTTCTTGGTCGCGGGGGCAGGACTCGAACCTGCGACCTTCTGGTTATGAGCCAGACGAGCTGCCGCTGCTCTACCCCGCAAAACATATTTTATTGCTTATAAAGCATATATTATTATACAGCTTACAGATTAAAAATCAAGAATTTTTTACAAGCAAGTTACTTTAAAACAGAATAAACAATGAAACGATTAACAAAGGTGTCTGCTGTTTTATTAAATTTTCCCGAACAAGTCATAAGATTTAACCCGGGAGCATTAGGATCTAATGGTTGCAATACTTTTGCCATATCTACTTCTTCTAATCTTTTTTCTTCTGTTTGTTTTACTATAAAGATATTTTTTTGGCCGTTACCCATTTGTACAATTATCTCATCTCCTGTTTTAAGTTTTTTTAAGTCATAAAAAATGCCCTTATTGTTTGGGCCAGAAACATGACCATCTAAAAATGCAGCACCCTTTTGGCCGGGGGTAGAGCTACCCGTGTACCAACCAACGTCATAAATACTCTTTGTTGTGTCTACTGCATTGTCGACAGTCAAACCAACCTCAAGAATACGAGCCTTAAGATTTGTTTTTGGTATTATCAATACTCTTGGCTTATCTGCAGCTACAATATAAGAATCTATATCATCTTGGCTTACAGGTTTTTCATCAACTCCTGATACGCCGGCAATTTCTTGTAAAAATTTAGGGCTATAAGCCAACTTTTGCCAAAAAATTACAATACTAAATACTAAAATAATACATAAAACGTATACTATTAACTTCTTATGCTGTTGTAACCTTGATATCTTTTTAGCATTTTTATAATTTGGCATAATATATACTAATTTTGCTTCTCATCCGCTGGTTTGCCGCTTAAAAAATCAGCCCAGGCCCGCCAATTTTTTATAAACCAAGGGTCTTTAGTAGATGATATTATTACTGTTTTTTGTTCTAAAGGAGGGGCGGCGTGTTTATTTGCTACTGTTTCTGGCACCAAAACAACTCTTTCACCTGGAGCAGATTTATTAAAATATCTTCGAGCGGCAAGCTCCAAATATGCATCTGTGGTAAAATATTGATTTTTTAATTTTTGGTTTACATTAATTTGTTCTTGAAGTTGATTTTGTTGCTGCAAAATTGTAATTTGTTGCTGCAAAGTATAGTTTTTATGTATAATCTTTGCACTGCTGTAAGTAACAGATACAGCAATTGCTACAATTACTAGTAATCCAATAGTATGCGTATTTATACTAAATATTTTTACTAATTGTGTTTTTAACTTATTAAACATTACTATTTTAGTATACTTGACTTACTCAGCTACTTCTACTTTTGATAATATATGTTGTTTTTAAAATAATATATCACTGTTAAAGTAAGTAGTGTTTTGCTATAATAAAGCCCATAATCGCTTAAACAACTATACGGGGCTGTAGCTCAGCGGTTAGAGCAGTTGGCTCATAACCAATTGGTCGCTGGTTCGATTCCAGCCAGCCCCACCATAATGCATATTATTAAAAATATCGTACAAATTATGTACGATATTTTTAATAAACATTGTATTAATTTGATAATCACTACATTTTATGATTTACGAGCTTTAGCAAGTGCATTCGTCCACCATGCTAATTCATTAACAAAACCATCTATATTACCCTTTACGTATGATTTGTCTAGCACACCGTCTTTTACGCTTGCCCAAGGATCCATTACATGCAAACGAGCCGTTAACGGTGCCATATTTAGCTGAGAGGCGATATTAACTAATTGTTCTATAGCGCGTGTTCCACCCATACCTCCGTAGCCTACAAAGGCAACAGGCTTATGGATCCATTCTGCATATACATAATCTATAGCATTTTTTAAAGCAGCGCTAGGACCATGGTTGTATTCTGGAGTTACCCAAATATAACCATCGGCCTTAGCAATTTTAGATACCCACTCTTTGCTATGTTTATGGCTATATTGCCCAGAACTAGCTGGTAAAGGTTCATCTAGTAAAGGTAAATTAATCTGCGCAAGATCTAGTTTTTCAAAAGATAAACCATGTTTATTAATATTTAGCTCTTTAACAAGCCAATCACCAATTGCAGCACCAGAACGAGCAGGGCGGGTGGAGCCAATTATTATTTGAATATGAGCCATATAATCTAATTACCTTTCTGTTATATTTTATTTGTCACTTTACATTGTATAGTTAATGCTTTACTTTGTAAAGTCATTTTTGTATAATTTACAATAATGAATAATATAATTACAGAAACAAAACAAAATTCTACCGGTTGCATTGCTTATGCAATGACTATTTTAGGTGATAAATGGACGCCTTTTGTAATTAAAGAACTTAACGAATGCCCCCAAACATTTAGCGAACTAGAGAAAAAACTTATAGGTATAAGCCCAAGGACCCTAAGCCAAAGATTAAATATGCTTAAAGACCAAAGTATTGTAAGTAAAACGTTATACTGCGAGCATCCCCCTAGATATAGTTATCAGTTAACTTACAAAGGCAAAGATTTAAAAGATATTTTACAAGATATGGCAAGATGGAGTAAAAAATACAATTAAAGTCTACATACTAACCGGCTCCACAATATTTTAACTTAAGATTACTAACAGCTAATAACATTAAATTTATCTTATATATTAAAAATTAGCAGAAAATATCTTTCTAAGACATATATTTAGTCTTCATATATTTGTTTATTAATCGTTCGTAATACATCTATCATTATATATAATAATTAAATTATTTATTGTAATTTTGCAATTTCTTGATTTAGTTTTAATTGCATGTCGGCAATGCTTTCTGAGCGTACTATAGTATCTCGCAAATCAGATGCATTATCTATATTATTTATATAAACTTTTGCCATACGTTTTAGACTCTCCCAATTACGGGGACCGTCTGGATACGTCTTGTGGAATAATTCTATATGCCCTAGATACATCTGTAACTTAGTTTTTTCTGACATTTTATGCCAAGGAGAATTGATTGCAAATACAAATGGGTCAGAAAAAACCGCCCTACCTACCATAATACCGTCTAAACCATACTTTGCTGCTAATGCGTCACCCTGTTGTCTATTTTGCACATCACCATTACCAATAATTAATGTATTTGGCGCCAACGTGTCGCGCAATTCTTTAACTTTTGCTATATCACCCCAATTTGCAGATACTTTACTTTGTTGTTTTGTAGTTCGGCCGTGAATAGTAAGCATAGATATATCTTGTTTAAGAAGTAGCTCATGCCAGCTAAAGTCAACCTCATTTAAACCTGTTCGAGTTTTAACGCTTACTGGTATTTTGCCGTTTACACCAGCCTTTGTGGCTTTTATTATCTCTAATGCCAATTCTCTATTATTAATTAGCGC
>JAUPVN010000021.1 GCA_030917025.1 Patescibacteria group bacterium
GCTAAACCAAGTTCTCTTAATTTTCCAAAAACTTTAGAATGAAAACCATCAAACAACTCATCAAAAACCATTCCCATGCTATCGCGCTGCAAATAGTTTTGATAAAGTGGTAAAACAACTTCTAGTCTGTAAACAATATTATCTAAATTACTATTTGTTAGTTCTAGTGGTTTTGGCAAAGCAATAGGACTTTCTGAAGGCAAACTTATTAAACCATTACCCTTGGGTAGTTGAATATTTTCTAATCTGTTAATAATATCCTTTTTTAAATTGGCATTTAAGGGGCCGGCAATTACAAAACGCATATTAGTGGTGGTGTGAGTTTTTACGTAGTGATCTTTTATATCTTGTAGAGTTATATTTTTTAATTGTTGTATGCGAGCCCTGTTAGGAATAGGCACAAAATGCATAGCATGCTCTAAAGATAAACCAAGCTCGGTATTATCGTTATTGCGGCGCATTTTTAGCTCTTCTGTTACGTTACCTATTTCTGCATCAAATTCATCTTGCGTAAATAATGGTGATTCTATGGCTATACAAAGCAAATCATTTATACGATCAGATTCTGAGGCAGCACATTCAGCCTCGTAGCCCATATGATAATCGCCAGTATAAGCGTTATTATAGGCACCAAACTTACTAAATTCTTTACTAAACTCACGCGATGTTTTATAGGTTTTATTGGCGCCCAAAACCATATGCTCCATAACATGGGCTGTATCTGTTTTATTATTTGGAGATAAATAATCGCCTGCTCTAAAAACTATATCAAAATTTGTTACAGCGGCGCTTGGAACCGTAATAAATAGCCCCTCTGCACCGTTTTTTAATAAAACTCTCTCTACACTATGCTGCATTAACGACGGCTCTTTTTTCGGTTTTGGCGTTGCGTTTTACGGGCAGCACGTTTCTTTTTTGTACTAGTACCCTTAATTGTTGCGGCTTTTTTAGCACTTACAAAATCTTCTTCTGAAATAACCTCTGCCTCTGTTATGCTATCTGCGTTATCTATAGATTGGCGGGCAGCACGCGTTAGCTCAGTCTCGTGCATTGGAGTATTTAAGCCAACCCCCGGTGCTGGCATAGCGTGCATAACGTTTCGAATAACAGTGCGTCTAAGTTCTAACTGCATTGTCTCAAACATAGCCTGAGAGCGGCTACGATATTCTACTAAAGGATCACGCTGGCCAACACTTGTCCAATGTATACCTTGGCGCAAATGATCCATGTTTTCTAGATGTTGCATCCATAAATTATCTAAAGTTTGAAAATAGATATCACGCTCTACTATACGCATAATTTCTGGCGTAAATGCAGATTCTCTAGCCTGATATAGCTCTGTTGCCTCTTGTGCCAGAACCTGACTAAATTTATCTGCTGGCGCATCAAATAGCCTGTCTAAAGTTTCGTCATCAAACGGGAACACATCTGTAATTAACTTTTCGTAATCATCATCTTGGCCTGGTAAAGATGCCAACGCGTGAGATTCTTCTGCAATAAATTTTTGAATTCTTTCGCCTATATTAGCGTTTTCTAACAAAGCTTTACGAGTTTCGTAGGTAACTTTACGGTGACGGTTCATAACGTCGTCGTATTTTACCACGTTCTTTCTAATGTCAAAGTTAAAGCCTTCTACCTTTTTTTGTGCGTTTTCTAGACTTTTACTTACTACGCGATTTTCTAGAGGCATGTCTTCGTCTACTTTTAGCCTATCCATAAGGCCTCTAATTTTATCTCCGCCAAAAACGCGCATCAGATCATCCTCTGTACTAACATAAAATTGGGTGGTTCCGGGATCGCCCTGGCGCCCTGCACGGCCTCTTAACTGGTTATCTATACGTCTAGATTCGTGCCTTTCGCTACCAAGTACAAACAAACCACCCTTTTCTACTACGCCCTTGCCAAGCACAATATCTGTACCGCGGCCGGCAATATTTGTAGCAAGAGTAACTGCGCCAACTTGCCCTGCCTGCGCCACAATTTGCGCCTCGCTTTCGTTATTTTTTGCATTAAGTATTTGATGTTTTACGCCAACTTTTGTTAGTTCTCGGCTAATTTCTTCGTTATTTTCTATGGCAACAGTACCAAGAAGCACCGGCTGGCCCTTTTTATTTAGCTCTTTAACGGCCTTTGCGATTGCTTTAATTTTGGCACTACGAGTTTTATAAATACGATCTGTTAAATCTTTTCTAACTATTTTTTGGTTAGTTGGGATCTCGGCAACTTCTAGTTTATATATCTGGTGAAACTCTTCTGCCTCTGTTAAGGCTGTACCCGTCATACCAGAAAGCTTGTTATATAGCCTAAAATAGTTCTGAAAAGAAATTGTGGCAAGCGTCATAGATTCTTCTTGCACGGTTACGCCTTCTTTGGCTTCTATGGCTTGGTGAAGCCCCTCGTTATAGCGCCTACCTTTTAACAATCGGCCTGTAAAATCATCTACAATTACTACCTCTCCATCTTTTGTAACTACATAATCTTTATCTCTTGTGAACAATGTTTGTGCTCGTAGGGCCTGCTCTAGGTGGAATAGCGTTCTAATGTTGTCACCTTCGTATAAGTTTTTTACACCAAGTAGCTTTTCTACCTTTTCTATGCCTTCTTCTGTTAAAGTAACCTGCTTTTCTTTTTCGTCTAAATTATAATGTTCTGGTTTTAAATGTGCTGTTATGCGTGCAAACTGAACATAGGCTTGGCCACTAGCGGCACTTGGGGCGCTAATAATTAGTGGGGTTCTGGCTTCGTCAATTAAAATAGAGTCTACTTCGTCTACTATGGCAAAGTTTAGCTCGCGTTGGCGTAATTGGCTAACTTCGTGAACCATATTATCACGCAAATAATCAAAGCCAAATTCGTTATTTGTGCCATATGTAATATCGGCCTTATAAGCTTCTTGGCGGCTACATGGGCGCAAATGCTTAAAGCGCGGATCTAAATGATTTTCGTCTGTATATTCTGGATCGTAAATATAAGATTCGTCTGGAATAATTACAGCTGTTGTAAGCCCCAAAAAATGATAGATTTCTGCCATCCAACCGGCATCACGTCTAGCCAAATAATCGTTTACCGTAACTACGTGCACGCCCTTACCTGTAAGAGCATTTAAATAAACCGGTGCTGTTGCAACTAGGGTTTTGCCCTCTCCGGTTTTCATTTCTGCTACAGAACCCTCGTGTAAGGACACACCGCCCATAAGCTGAACATCGTAGTGGCGTTGTTTTAAAATTCTAAATGCCGCCTCGCGGACAACAGAAAAAGCATCGGGCAAAATCTTATCTAATGATTCTTTTTTTAACCGTTCTTTTAAAACCTCGGTTTGTTTAGCTAATTGCTTATCTGTTAAAGCTTTATACTTAGCTTCTTGTTTATTTACTTCTTTAACGCGTTTTTTTAAACGACGTAGTGTTCCACGTTGGTTATCGCCTAGTGCGCGTTTAATAAAATTACTCATAAAAAATCGGGCCTTTCTTTAATCACCCTCAAAGGTATCGATTAGTAATACTATCTATTGTATATTATTTTAATCAATTTCGACCAACAATTTTGCCAAACATCCTACGAATTTTGGTTTCGCCATGAGTTTTAGTAACATCTGAACGATCTTTATACTTACGAAGCTGGGTTTTTAGCTTTTCTTCTACAATATCTATAGCAGCATACATATTTACAGTACTTTCGGTTGCCATAATTTGTTCGTTTGGAACGTGCAAAGTAACCTCGCAGGTAGAAGTTTTTTTATCTTTAGATTTAGATTCTTTTAAACGTACCTCTGCATGAGCACTTTTACGAGCATGTTTTGGCATGTAGCTATCTAACTTAGCTATCTTTTTTTTAACGTATTTTGTTACCTCTGGGTTGCTATCCATATGGATATTGGTTATTTCTATTTGCTTTATCATATCTGTTCCCTTCCGCCCATATAGGCTCTTAAAACTTCTGGAATTATTACATTACCCTCTTGGGTTTGAAAATTTTCTAAAATTGCGGCTAAAGGCCGTTCAGAAAAAGCTGTGGCATCATTTGTATGGGCTAGCTCTATGCTGCCATTGCTGCGTCGCACGCGAGTTTGCATGGCTCTAGCCTGATAATCTGTAATGTAATCTGCTGTGTGAGTTTCGCGGTAGGCATTTTGCCCTGGTAACCAAACATTAATATCTACACCCTTAGCATTTGGGCGCCCAATATCTGCAGTACATTTTTCTAGCACCTGATACGGCAAGCCTAATTGTTGCATTAAATATTCTTGAATAGCTACCATAAAAAGATGCTCTTGTAATGAATTATCTGCCATGGTAAAACTTTCCATTTCTAGCTTGTTAAACTGATGTAATCTAAAAATTCCTTCTGTATCTTTACCATACGTACCGGCCTCGCGCCTAAAAGCGGTTGTGTAGCCCACCATACGTATTGGCAAATCTTTTTCTGGTAAGATTTCGTTCAAATACATGGGTGATAATGTGTGTTCGGCGCTAGCGTTTAACCATAGGTCTTCTTCTTCTATTTTATAGGTTTGTTCTTGCTTATTTAGGCGGCCAGTAGCCTCAAATACAGCAGTTTTAGCAACCGCCGGGGGTAATACGGGCGTAAATGGATTATCTGGTACGTTTAAATTATTTTGAGCTATAATATCTGCCAATACATCTCTGTTTGTAAGTGTATTTAAGCCAAATTGCCAAAGGGCAAATTCTAATAACACAAGGTCACCTTTTAAATACACAAAGCGCGCACCGGCAATTTTTGCTGCCCGTTCTTTGTCTAGCCACCCTTTTGCCTCTGCAATGTGTGCATGATTTTTAGGCTCAAAATTAAATTCTGGCTTATTGCCAAATTCTTTTATTACTACGTTTTGTTCTTCTGATTGGCCAACAGGAACTTCTGCAAGTGGCATGTTAGGGATAGATTTTAAAAGCTCTAACCATTCATTATGCGTTTGCTGCAATAAAGATTCACGGTGTGCTAGATCTACCTTTAGTTGTTTGCCCTGGTCTATAAGAGATTGCTCTGGCTTGCCAGCCTTTTTAATAACTTCTGCATTGGCATTACGTTGCCTACGAAGTTCTTCTACTTGGCCAAGTAACGTTAAGCGTTCTGTATCTAGCGTTAAAAGCTTATTTACATCTATGTTATAGCCTTTTTGCTGTGATTTTTCTGCTACAACTGTGGGGTTATCACGTACAAACTGAATATCTATCATATTTATATTATACTCATGTTACATAAAACTACCACCACACAGCTACAAAATTAGCGTA
>JAUPVN010000022.1 GCA_030917025.1 Patescibacteria group bacterium
TAAAGATAGAACCTAGGCAAATTACAGTACATAGTATAGATTTAACAGATTACAATTACCCTAAAGTGCAGTTTGCATGCAATGTATCTAGTGGTACATATATTAGAAGCCTAGCCCAAGATATTGGCACGGCGCTTGGCACCGGTGCCTACATGTCTAATCTACGCCGCATCAAAATAGATACCTTTGATATTAAAAACAGTGTTAAGTTAAACGACATTAATCCCCAAAATACCGTTCAATTATTAATAAAATAGTAACAAGTAACTTAAAGTATTTTAACGCATTAATATTTACGGTTGTAGAATTTGCTCATCTCTGATACAATGGTTTTTAATGCCATCAATATAATTTATTAATGTAAATAACTACTAAGAAGAGGATATATAAGTACGTGATTTCAAGCACTAAAAAAGCAGATTTAATTAAAAACCATCAGCGCGCAAAGACAGATACTGGCTCTCCAGAGGTGCAAGTTAGCATAATGACGGCAAGAATAGCCGAAATAACCGAGCATTTAAAGATAAATAAGCACGATTTTATGGCTCGTAGGGGTTTGTTGCAACTTGTTGGTAAGCGCCGCCGTTTATTGCAATATTTGGCAAAAGAAGATCCAAAAGCATATTTAGCTTTAGTTAAAAAACTTGGCTTAAGAAAATAGTTTGACAACTTGCGTTTTGCAAGACAATCTTGCAACTTGCTAGAGGCCAAACCACTTGCGCGGCCAAAAGGTGGCATTTTGCAACTGGCATCCTCTATATAAACATAATATTTGTGTGTTTTTGGTAGTAGAGCGGTTATACAACTTTATGTATACCTGACCCTACCACCAATGATACCAGAAAGGAACTATCATGGGAGATATTATTAACCCATATAACAAACCGTTAATAACAGTAGAAACGGAGTTTTTTGGCCGTACTTTAAGTTTAGAAATTAACAGAGTTGGCTTTAGATCTAGTGCGTCTGTTTTAGTAAGATACGGAGAAACGGTTGTACTTGGCACTGCCATGGTTAGCCCAGAACGCTTAAGCCATTTTGATTATTTTCCGCTAAGCATAGATTACGAAGAAAAAATGTATGCTGCCGGCAAAGTAAGTGGTAGCCGTTTTATTAAAAGAGAAGGTCGCCCAAGCGACGACGCCATTTTAATTGGCCGTTTAATAGATAGGCCTATCCGTCCACTATGGCCAAAAGGCTATAGGCACGAGGTACAAGGTGTAGCAACAGTTTTAAGCATGGATCCTGCCTTTAGACCAGATATGATAGCAATGATTGCTATGAGCACAGCTTTTAGTTTAACGGGGGCACCATTTGATGGTCCTGTAGCTGGTTTACGTGTTGCCCAAAAAGAAGATGGCAGTTTTACTGCCTTTGCAGAGGCTGAGGTTTATAACGAGGGCGTATTAGATTTAGTAGTTGCAGGTACAAAAAACGGTGTAATGATGGTAGAGGCCGGTGCTAGCGAAGTTTCAGAAGAAACAATTAGTAGCGCAATTGCATGGGCTTACGAGGCTATGCAGCCAGCAATAGACTTGCAAAAACAACTTGTAGAAAAAGTTGGTGTAAAAGAACTAGAATACGAACTAGATTTACCAAAAGACGAGATCCAGCAAGCCGTAGATAAATGGGTAGAGGGTAAATTTGGTGAGAATTTGCGCGCACCCTACCCAGAACGTAATGATTTAGTGTATGAACTACGTAGCGAATTTCATAATGCCATGGAAGACATGGTAGGAGAAGACTCTTATAAAGACTTAAAATCAGAATACGACAACGCTTTTACCTTGGCACTACACAAAGATGTGCGCAAAGGTATTGTAGAAGAATCTGTGCGCCCAGATGGCCGAGGTTTAACAGATATTCGCCCACTTAGTAGCCAAGTTGGTATTTTACCCCGAGTTCATGGATCTAGTATATTTACCAGAGGTGTTACTCAGGCCCTAAACGTAGTTACACTTGCACCTTTAAGCTATTCTCAAATGGTAGATACAATGGAAAGATCAGGCGAGCGCCGTTATATTCATCACTATAATGCTCCTGGGTACACAGTTGGTGAGGTAAAACGTTTGGGTAGCCCCGGCCGCCGAGAAATTGGCCATGGTTATTTAGCAGAGCGCGCAATTACAGCCGTATTACCAAACGAAACTGATTTTCCTTACATGATTAGATCTGTTACAGAAATAATGAGCCAAAATGGTTCTACCAGCATGGCAGCAACTTGTAGCAGCTGTTTAGCGTTAATGGACGCTGGTGTGCCCCTAAAAAGGCCAGTAAGTGGTATTGCTATGGGCTTAATGATGGACGGCGATAGGCCAATAATTTTAAGTGATATAGCCGATGCTGAGGACTTTGCCGGCGATATGGACTTTAAAGTAACAGGTACCACAAATGGTATTACAGCACTGCAAATGGATATGAAAGTTCATGGTTTACCAGTAGAGGTGTTAACTCAAGCTCTTGCTCAGTCTAAAGCGGGTAGGGCCCACATTTTAGAGCACATGGTAAGCATTATGCCAGAGCCTAACAAAAACCTAAGCCCTTATGCACCACGTGTAGAAAGCATTCAGATTAATCCAGATAAAATTAGAGACGTTATTGGTAAGGGTGGAGAAATGATTAATAAAATTATTGCCGAAACCGGTGCCGAAATAGATATAAAAGACGACGGCACAGTATTTATAGCCAGCCCAGATGGCGCCAGCATAGAACGCACAATTAAGATAATTAAAGACTTAACAACCGAGCCAGAAGTAGGCAAAATTTATGAAGGTACAGTAGCTAAAGTTATGGATTTTGGTGCTTTTGTGACAATCATGCCTGGCACAGACGGCATGGTACATGTAAGTGAAATGTCTGATACCCGCGTTAACCACCCCAGCGATGTTGTTAAAGAGGGCGATAAAGTAACTGTAAAACTAGTTGCCATAGACGACAGAGGCCGATTAAACCTCATCATGAAAAAAGCCAAACAATAACAATCAGATTATTGATTTTTGATATTAGAACTTTGGGATAGCAACATGAAAGCATATTTACCTAATAAAACAGAGATAGCGA
>JAUPVN010000023.1 GCA_030917025.1 Patescibacteria group bacterium
TGCAGCAACAGAATTTGTTCAAAAATTTGGTTCAGAATTCCTAAAAGACGTAGCGGGTGCAGCAAGTAGCTTCTTTAGTATGTTTTCTACAGCCATAATATATATTTTTGTATTTTTATCTTTATTACTTAATCAAGATAAAATATTTGCTTTAATGCATAGGCTTAATCCACTTGGCAAAAGTATTGGCGAGCTTTATTTAAACCGTGTATCCGCCATGACAAAAGCAATGGTAAAAGGCCAGTTTATTATAGCATTTTTGCAAGGTTTAACAGATGCCGCTCTACTATATTTTGCAGGCTTACAGGATTTGTTCTTTTTCTTTGTAATTTTGCTTACAGCGCTTTCTGTTATACCTTTAGGCGGAGGTATAATTGCTATACCAATTGGTATTATAATGATTCTTACAGGTGATGTATGGCAAGGTTTACTAGTTATTGGTGGCCATTTATTAATTGTAACCAACATAGACAACGTACTAAGGCCAAGGTTAGTGCCAAAGCAGGCCAGGCTAGATTCTGCGCTTACGCTACTGGCGGTATTTAGTGGTTTACATTTTTTTGGCTTTTTGGGGATTGTTATAGGCCCAGTAATAATGATACTAATCGTAACCACTATTCAGGTTTACGAAGAAGTTTTTCATGATTTAGATGCAGTAAACAGAGATAAAGATGATCCAAAAAATAAAAAAAGTTTTATTAAAAAACTTGCTTTTTGGCATAAACAACCTAAAAAATTAGAGGTATAGTTTTTTATAATTTGCATTAATATGATATAATAGTACTAATAAAGGAACAATTATGGCCAAAAAATCTACAAAAGCTAGCAAATCAACTAAAACCACAAAAAAAAGTGTGTCTAAAGTTACCGAAACTAAAATTAAAGCAGAAGAAGCCGAACTAGCACGTCTTAAGGCAGAAAACGAAGCCCTAAAAGCCAAAGTAGCCGCTAAAACAACTACATCTGTAAAAGAACCAAAACATCGTGCAAGATCATTTTTTGCAGGCTTTTTTGCTGTTATAGCTATTGTTGGTTTTATGCTGTTTAATATATCTTACTGGGTTTCATACACAATAACCCATACAGATAAATTTGTCGCCACCATGCAACCACTATTACAAGACCCGGCTATACAACAAGCACTTACTACAGAAATTGGTACGGCTCTTTTTGCGCAAGTAAATATAGAACAAGAATTAAAAAATAATTTACCACCAAATGTCCAATTTTTAGCAGCACCACTTGCTGGGCAAATACAATCTTTTACTACGTCTAAAATTGGTGAGGTGTTGGCATCTCCACAAGCAGAAAAAGCATGGGAAACTATCCTTCAGGTAGGGCATCAAAAAATTCTAGCATACATAGAAAACCCAAATAACGATGGCACAATTTCTGTAGACGATTTGTATGTATTAGCAGGTAACAGCCTTTCTAACACTAGTGTAGGATTTATATTTAACAAAGATATACCAGATAAAATAGGGTCTATTCAAGTTGCCCAAATAGATGGTGTAGAGCAAGCTCGTAGCGCTATAAATGCATTAAAAAATCTTTCTTTAGTTCTTGGCTTAACTACTTTAACTAGCGCAATACTAGCGTTACTATTAAGCCAAAATCGTAAAAAAATGGCTATTGGCCTAGCAGCATTTTCTTTGATAATGATGTTAAGCACGCTAGCAGCCCTATCGTTAGGATCATCTCAAGTTAGTGGCGCGGTAGAAGCCCAATATGCAGCAGCGGCAGAATCAGTTTACCGTATAATAACCGCTCCACTGGTAGCAAAAACTCAGGCAATAGCTTTAATATTTACCCTTGCTTTAGTACTCACAGCAATAGCTTCTAACCTAAAACCTTTTGTTTGGATACGCCAAAACTTTAGAGGAGCCCTAGATTGGCTTATTAGCCATATCGTAGGTAGCTGGAAGGGCAATGGCGTATTTACATGGATTGGCCTAAACCACACAGTACTACTATGGGTTGGTGTAGGGGCTAGCCTTGTAGCGTTTGCCCTTAGAACACCGCCAACTGTAAACGGCATTACAAACGCCATAATAAGCATTGCTATTGTAACGTTCATAATAGAAGCCCTCGCCTCCGTCTCTCGCACCACCAAAAAATAACAACCTTTAGTATTTTCAACTACTGTATTATGTAGTACAATATATTAAGGTTTAAAAAACAAAAAATGACAAATAAACAAACATTAGTTGCGGCATTTTCTTTTGCAATATTTTCTATTATTGTTTTGCAATTAATATTTATACCAAATAACTCATTAGCATTTAACTCAAAAATTGGTAATACCAACCTTAGCAAAAAACCAAAAACTCAAGCAATTAACTTGCTAGGCTCTCAACCTCAAACAATAACAATTGCATACAAAGATGGCGAAAAATCTATAGATTCTAAAGATGCAGGTATAAGTATAGATGCAGAAAAAACCGTAAATAATTTAACTATAATTAGCCTTAAAGATAAATTAGTACCGCTTTTACCCATAATAAAGCCTTATTTTCATAAAAATTCTAATCAAGCAGTTTTTACTGTAGATGATAACAAGCTAAACGAATTTTCTACTGCGCTTGCTAACGATTTGGCAAAACCCGCAACAGACGCTACCGCAACCATAGAAAACAATCAGCTAAATATTAAACAAGAATCTGCTGGCGTGTCTTACGATCCTGCAGAAATATCAAACACAATAAAAAACTTGCAATTATTAAATACGTCTAAAATAGAACTAAAGCCAAATGAAATTAATGCAAAAGTTGATACTAAAAAATTAAGCGTCTTAAACGAAAAATTTGATAAACTTAAAAATCAGCAACTTATACTAAAAATAGACTCACTTAGCCAGCAAATTACTAGCGAACAGTTAATAAGCACATTAGACATTATTAGCGCAGATGATACTTATAAATTTGTAATTAATAAAGATAAGATTTTACCAATATTTACAGAACTTAACCAAAAGTATTCCGTTCCTGCTGGCACTACACAAGTAAAATTGGTAGATGACGTAGAAGTATCGCGACAAAACGGCCAACCAGGTAAAACAATTAATAAAGATGCAACTTTTGGCGCACTAGACGAATGGGTGAATAACCCTAATACAGATACTATTCAACTTAAACCTTTAAGTCTTGCCGCTAATGTTATTTATCAAAAACAATATTCAAAATCTAGCGCTCAACTTCAGGCAAAAATTAACGCTTGGATTGCAACCCATAATGGCGTTTACCAGGTTGCAATTGTAGAGCTAGGTGGCCAGGGCAGAGAAGCGTCTTACAATGTTAACCAGCAAACCGTAATGGCAAGCACTTATAAAACTTTTTTGGCTTACACTGCATACAAATTAGCAGAAAGTGGGTCTTTAGATCTTAACTCGGCATTATACGGGGGCAAAAATATAGAACAGTGTATTGCTACAATGATAATAAATTCAGACAACGATTGCGCGGTTGCCTTAGGGCGAAAAATTGGCTGGGCAAAAGCAGATCAAATAATAGCAGCTGCAGGCTTTAACAACGTAAAATTAAATAACTATGATTCTGCTGGTAACTTAAATAGCGATAAAATGGTAAACGCCAAAGAACAGGCAAAATTTATTGCTCAGCTGTCTGCTGGATCTTTAATTAGTGGCCAAAACACCAACAAACTACTTGGCTATATGAAAAATCAGGTATACAGAAACGGTATACCGGCCGGATCTCGTGGCGCCGTAGTAGCAGATAAAGTAGGCTTTTTAGATAATTACTTGCACGACGTTGGCGTTGTGTACGGGGCTAAATCTACCTACGCTATTGTAATAATGTCAGAAGGTTCTAGCTGGTCTAATATTAAAGATCTATCTCAGGCAATTTACGATTTTATGAACGAATAAATCATTAATGTTCAGCATTGGTGTATAATTTTTATATGGCCAAACTTAAAATACTAACAATATTTATTGCTAGTATTTTAGCAATTTTTTCTTTAAGCACAAATGTATTTGCAAGTACCAACGATTTTACATTTGAATCATTTAATGCAGACTATTACTTGGCAAAAAACCAACAAAATAGATCAACATTAGATGTTACAGAGCAACTTGTGGCAATATTTCCTAATACAGATCAAAATCATGGTATAAAACGCGCCATTCCCAAAAGTTATATCGGGCACCCAACTAATCCAAAGATACAATCTGTGACTAACCAATTAGGCAATGCCTTGCCATACACAACATATACAGATAATGACAACCTAATACTGCAGATTGGAGACGCCAACAGATATGTGTATGGCCGTACTGAATATATTATTAAATATAATTTATCTGATGTTACAAACAATTTACCAAACGGCGATGAGTTTTATTGGGATGTTAACGGGACGGATTGGCAACAGCCATTCTTAAAAGTTACAGCTAGTTTACGCCTTTCTCAAGGTATAACACCAAATTTTACCGGGCAAACAACGTGCTATAGTGGGGCGGCGGGGTCTTCTGAGGCTAATTGCACAATAAATACCTCTACCGACAACTTTGGCACAATTATAACTTCATCATCAACATCTCAGCTTGCTGCTGGCCAAAATATTACTCTTGTAGCAGGATTTGATAAAGATACATTTGCACCATATGTAAGCCC
>JAUPVN010000024.1 GCA_030917025.1 Patescibacteria group bacterium
ACGACGCTCTTCCGATCTAGCCCAAACCAACAAAAAATATATCTCTAATATTTAACAGCATTACACTAGGATGCTTAATGTACCAAATATACGGTTTACCATTATAACGCCTAAATTTTCCGGCAAAAATAGATTGCCGTTTATTAAAATATTCACTACCCACTATCAAGGAGCTGCTGGTGTCTTTTTTTGTACCAAAATATGATATTTTAACATCAGGAACCTGCCGCACTAGCTCAGATACTACGGCGAGTAACGGTGTAACGTGGCCGGCTGTTCCCCCGCCAGTGACGATCACTTTCATTTGGCTGCTCCTTTTTAGGTTCATAATTATAAACAATTTTTCTTAAAGATGTATAGCGCGATATCTGAAATACCATACCTAACGCCGCCATAGAAAACAACAAACTAGTACCACCATAACTAATAAATGGCAAAGTTATGCCCTTAATAGGTATTAACCCTAGCATTGCCGCAATATTAATTAAGGCCTGAACGGCAAACCATGTAAAAACTCCAGCTACAATTAATTGACTGGTTCTGTCTGGGGCTCTTTGCATAATTGTTAAAATACGCAGTAGTAAAGCTCCGTATATAGCTAATAGTACCACCGACCCAATAAAGCCAAATTTTTCTGCAAAAATAGCAAAAATTGAATCGTTCTCTGCCTCGGGCAAGTACCCATAAGCCTGTATACTGCGCCCTAATCCAACGCCCATTACTCCACCCGATCCAACCGCTATTAAGGCCTGACAGGCATGATAAGACTCGTCAGCAGAACAATCTTTCGTAGGCGATAAAAAGGTTGCAACACGCTGCATTCTATATGGTGTTGATATAACTGCAAGCACCCCTACAGAAACTATTAAAGCTAAAGAAATCATAAAATATTTCATTGGCATACCTACCACAAAAAGCATTGCAAGGCCAACAGACAATAGAACTACGGCACTACCCAAATCTCTTTGTAAAAATACAATGGTAGCAATTAAACCCGCCACAATAATAAGTGGTACGCGCCAAGATTTTTTGTCTGTTAATTTACCATCGCTTGCGAGTTTTGCTAAAAAACCCGCAAAAGTTATAACAACAACAAGCTTTACAAATTCAACCGGCTGTAAAGATAGTGGCCCCGCTTGGATCCAACGTAAATCTTCTCTACCACCAGTTAGTACAGCTAAAATACTAAGTATAAATACCGATACTAATAGTGGTTTTGCAATCTTTTGCCAAAACTTAACCGGTACCTTAGAAAAAACAAAAAAAGCAATAAAGCCTAAAAAAACGGCAATTAACTGCCTGATAATAAAATAGTTGTCACTAACATTCCCACCCTTAGCTGCTAATGCAGGGCTAATTGCGTACATAACAATTAAGCCAACAGCTAATAATATACTTGATAAAACAAAAAGCCCATAATCAGGTCTATGCTTACGGGTTTGATATGGTTCAGTATTTATCCGCGCTCGGGGCGGGATCATACAAATCCCCAATATATTGCTGCGGCTAATCCAAGAACCGCAACAACTTGGCCCACAATCCAAAAACGCATTGTAACTTTTGTTTCTGGCCAGCCAATAGCTTCAAAATGATGATGAACTGGACTAATTCTAAAGA
The DNA here is from genome assembly GCA_030917025.1 of Patescibacteria group bacterium. Taxonomy (GTDB): domain Bacteria; phylum Patescibacteriota; class Saccharimonadia; order Saccharimonadales; family CAIOMD01; genus JAUPVN01. Next base: position 1,618 of record JAUPVN010000024.1, read on the forward strand.
TCTTTTTTCCGCCACGTGTCTTTTTAGAGATTGTCTGCAATATTACAGACCCCGCCTCTGCTACAAAAACTAGCCCAATTAACGGCAATAATACAAGCGTATTAGTAAGCATAGCCACAACACCAAGTGCGGTTCCTAAACTAAAGCTCCCCACATCTCCCATAAAAAACCTTGCCGGGAACACATTAAACCACGTATAAGCTAACAAGGCGCCTACAACTGTCATGCAAAAAGCTGCTATACCGTATCTACCTTGCAATAATGCTATAACCGCAAATGCACCAAAAGATGTTGCAAGTAAGCCTCCTGCAAGCCCATCAAGCCCATCAGAAATGTTCACTGCGTTGGCTGTAGAGATCACAACCAACATAAATAAAGGTATCATAAACCAACCCAGTGCTACATCTCCTATACCTGGCATATAAAATGATGTAATGTCTAATTTATCAAAAAACCACCAGCCGCCAGCAAATGCAACCGCACCAATTAGCAAAAACTTCATTTTAGACCTAAGACCAGCTACACCCGTACCATCTCCTTTAATATTTATATAATCATCTAACAAACCAACCAATCCTGCCCCAACCATTAATGACAATGGCAGCCAGGTCTGTTCCCTAGATAAGTTAAAAATAAGAGTTACTAAAGCAACGCCTACTAACATAATTAAGCCCGCCATAGTTGGTATATGCCTACGATGTTTTGCGGCATGTAGTTTTTGAAACTCTGTAGCCTTTTCGCCGGTTAAAGCTGTTGTACGTGGTCGCTTCCACCATTCATATTTATAGGCAATAGTTGTATAAATAGGTGTTAATATCATACTTACAGCAAAGCCTAAAATACTTAAAAAAATAATTGCAGCGAGCTTACTTGTTTCTATGCTAATTTCTGTTATTGATTCCATGGTGTTGATGTCTTTTTACTTTATAATACTTAGTATAACACATTAATATTTTACATTGGTGCAATAGGTACAATATTTAAAACTTCATTACTAATTGCCGCCCAAGCTATCGCCGCTTGGGCACTTGCAAAACCACTAGTTTTGGGTTCGTCTAAGCGTACTATCAACACATAGGCCTTATCTTTGCCTGCAATAAACCCAATGTATGCTCCATTGTAAGCATCGGTCTTATAAGCACCATCATCACCTACAACCTCTGCCGTACCGCTTTTTGCACCAATTGCATAACCATCTCTCAGTGCAGGCTTATTGTTCTGCGAAGCACTAAGCTGCAAAACGGCTCTAATATCTTGACTCACCTGTGGGCTTATAACATTTGTCTTTACAACTTTTGGCGGTACAGCCTGTTCTCCACTGCTAGTTTTTACAGAACTAAGTATACTTGGCTGATAATATGTACCGCCATTAATTAACGCCGCATACGCGGCAGCTAATTGTAGAGGAGTAACAGTAAGGCCTTGGCCAAAACTCATATTCGCATATCTAACTGCAACTCCGTCTGGATCTTTAGGGCCAATTACTGACCCCCCTTGCTCTCCCGCTAATTCTATATTTGTAGATCTCCCAAAACCATATCTTTCTGTTAAATATTGATACCAGGTTGTACGAGCTTGCTCATCAATTTGGCCACCCCCTAAAGACTGCATCATATAAACGGCGCCTGTATTTAGTGATTTTGTAATTATATCGTTCATAGACATATTACGAGCGCCCCATTCCATAGAATTTTTTATAGTTCTATCAGAAATCTGTACACTGCCTTTATCAAAATATGTGCTGCCAGGATTTAGTTTTTGTTCATTAAATGCAGTCGACATCATGAGTGGTTTCATTACAGAACCAGGCTCCCAAGCTCCGTTAGTAGCTGTGTTTAAAAATATACTAATATCCGGCTGAGAAGCATACTGAGACGGATCATATGTAGGCACATTAGCCATGGCGGTGATTTTTCCTGTGTTGGCATCAATTAAGACCGCACTACCACTTTTAGAGCTTGTTCTGGTAACGTTTTCTTGTAATCTTTCTTCTACGATTTTTTGCATTCTTAAATCTAAAGATAAAGTAACATCATCGCCTGCAATAGGGTCTTGTTGCTCTTGATTATTGTTTATTGCTAATGGGACACCGTTTATATCAGTAATTTTTTGCTGTAAACCATTTTTACCAGACAATTGTTGATTATAATATTCCTCAAAACCGTACTGGCCCTGGTTATCATCATTTACAAAACCAAGCACTTGCGATGCCATTTTACCTTGTGGGTAAGTCCTTACAGAGATTTCTTTCAACCCTACTCCTTTAATTTTTTGCTCTTTAATTCTGTCGGCAACAGATCTATCTACTTTTTTAGCAAGGACAACATATCTTGTGTCTTTTTTTAACAATTCTTCTAGCTGGTTTAAGTCACCACCAATTAACTGCTGCAACTGTTCTGCAGTATAATCACTGCTTTGTATATATTTAGGGTCTGCATATACAAGATACTTTTTTTCATTTAATACAACAGGCACGGTTGCATAGCCATCGTTCATGTATATTTTACCCCGCTCAGCGCTAACCTCAAATTTCTTGACATGCTCGGCAAGCGCAGCTGCACTATAATAATCATGATGCACAATTTGCACAATAAATAATTGTACTAATAATATGGCACCTACCAAAAAAAGCCCGCCCCGCAGTAGCAAAGTTCTGTCAAATTTTGATGTATGTGTATTATTAGTCTTCATAAATATGAGTTATTGCTCATGCTTATTGTAACAGAAAAACCCTAATTTGTCACGAAAGCAGTTGGCTGCGTTTCTGTCATATTTTTAGCTACAGCACTATTTTTTACGCGTTCAAGGTTTTGCAAACGCACTGCGTCTAGCTCTAAGCCATCATGCTCTTCAGATAGTCTATCTTGCTGTGTTTGCAATTCACTAACCTTATAACCTAATGCATTTGTTTTAGTAATTTGAGTAAGATATACAAGCCCAAGTAAGCATAAAATAAGCACAATCACCACAACATTAGCAACTGGCCCAAAGCCTTTCCGGCTGGGCTGAATACTAACGACATTGCGATTACGCTGATACGCAGCAGCTCTAGATACTGTAACTGATTTTCCGTATGTCATATTTGTTTTTTCTTTTTTTATTTTGTTTTTGGTGTTTGTGCGATGGCATTTTAGCTCATCGCACAAACGGCGTCGTATTATACTCTAAAGTACGTGAACTTGTACTTTTTGAGTAATAGACCGACCAGTGACTTTAATTTTCATCGCTGGTCCTTTCTTTTTATATTTATCTTTGCGGCGACCCGGAGTTTTGCACTCCTTGATCGCGGATTGAAAGCTATTTCTTGAGGTGTTGCAACAATTGGTTGTTTAGTAACAATCTGCAAGTCTGCATCGTAACGATTTCCCCCTTTTTCAGAAAAAAATCGTTTTATAATGCGATCTTCTAACGAATGAAAACTTATTATTCCTAGTCTTCCTCCTGGTCTTAGCAGTGCCATCCAAAGCGGTAAAACACTTTCTACTAAACCAAGCTCATCGTTAACCGCAATACGTATTGCCTGAAAGGTACGAGTGGCCGGATGTTTACCCTGCCAACGACCAGTTGTTTTAGCAACTAGATCGGCGAGTTGCGTGGTATTAGCAATTGGCCTACCCAGAACAATTGCATTAGCTATCTTGCGTGCTTGCGGCTCTTCGCCATAAGCTCGTAAAATACGTTCTAAAGGTTCCGCACCCCACTCATTTACTATGGTAGAAGCCGTTAAAGGCTGCCTTTTGTCCATACGCATATCTAGTGGGCCCTCAGAACGAAAGCTAAAACCACGACTCGCCTGTGAAAGGTGCTGTGACGATACGCCTAAATCTGCCAATATTAGATCAAACGATGCTCCCTCTTTAATTAGTACTTCCGCAGCGGAATAAAAGTCTTTATGTAAAAACCTTATCCCGGTACTATCAAATTTGTTTACAAGGTAATCATAAGCAGTTTTATCGCGATCAACCAATACGCTACCAGCATAGTTATTTGTACAATCAAGCATCGCTTTTGCGTGCCCCCCATAGCCAGCAGTAGCGTCTAAATAACGCTCCCCTGGTAAGGGTTTAATTGTAGAAATAACTTCTGATAGTAATACTGGTTCATGCATAATTTTTATTTTTATTTTTGCAAGATCACCGATTCAGCAACCAACGTTTTGTTTTTGTAAATGTTTTTGTTTTTGTACTATAGGTTTTTTAAAAGTGTCATAAATGCTGATAAAGTATCAAATGCGAATTTGAAAAATTTGCGTATAAATATCAGCTGACTGCTCCTAAAAGTACCCAATAGAGACTTGTGTGAGGTGGAGTTTTGGGAGGTGTTTTGCTTAAAATGTACGAGGATTTTTAGCGTAGTTCCTATATTCTACGTGTTGGCTGCCAAATCGCTAATCTCGAGTCGATTTGGTTTTTGCTGTTTTTGTTAATTGTTAAAGG
>JAUPVN010000025.1 GCA_030917025.1 Patescibacteria group bacterium
CCGATCTAAACCCCCCGCCACTATTGAGTGGGAATAAATATATATTTAAAGTTATTTTATTGTATATTTATATATTAATAGATAAATTACAGATCTTTAAAAATCATAATTGATCATAAATACTATATAATTGGTATAATCAAGTTAATAGATGAATATAATCATTAACATTAATAGAGGTTGCTAAGCAATGGCTGAAATAGCGTTGTTAGTTTTATTTTTTATATTGGTTATTGGTTGCGGGATGTTTGTTGCGGCTGAGTTTTCTTTGTTAGCAGTACAAAAGCAAAAAGTTCAAAAACTAGCTGATAATGGAGATAGTAACGCTCAGGGCGTGTTAATCGCTCTTAAAACATTATCTACTCAGCTTTCAGGAGCTCAGGTTGGCATTACAATTACAAATTTGGCTATAGGCTTTATCACAGAGCCGCTTACATCGCCAATTATTTCTAAGATTTTTAGTTTTGCAAATTTACAAGAATCAACTATTACTACAATTTCTATAGTTTTTGGTACTTTAGTTGCTACTTGCTTAACAATGCTTTTTGGAGAACTAGTACCAAAAAATTTGGCTATTGCAAAACCAATGGGTACGGCAAGGCGTGTGCAAGGTTTTTTGCGCGGATTTAGTACAATAATGAAATATCCCATTATTGGTTTGAACACCAGCGCAAATGCTGTTTTAAGAAAAATAGGTGTAGAGCCAAAAGAAGAGCTTGCCTCTGCAAGATCTGCTGATGAACTTGCTTCTTTGGTTAGACGTTCGGGCGAAAAAGGTTTGTTACCAAAACAAACTGCAAATTTGCTAGAAAGATCTATGCAATTTGATGACATGATAGCAGAAGATGTTATGACGCCAAGATTTAGAATGAAGTTAATTGGTGTCAACCAACATATTGAAGATTTATTTGATTTGTCATCTGCTACTGGGCATTCTAGGTTTCCGGTTTATGGGAAAGACCATAACGAAATTTTAGGTATTATACACATAAAACAAGCAATAAAAGCTTCAAATAGTAGTAGAAAAATAGTAAAAATTAAAGATGTAATGATAAAGCCTTTATTTGTACCTTCTATTTTAAAGTTAGATTCGTTGCTTATAAATTTAAAATCAAACCCATTACAAACTGGTATTGTTGTAGATGAATTTGGTGATATAGATGGGATTGTTACAGTAGAAGATTTAATAGAAGAATTAGTAGGAGAAGTGCGAGACGAACACGATCCTGCGGGTAAAAGAGTAGAAAAAATTGGTAATAAACGGTGGAGATTAGCTGGTATTTTACGAATAGATGAAGTATCTTCTCAGACTGATATATATTTACCAGAAACAGAAGATTACGAAACAATTGGTGGTTTAATTTACGATAAATTGCAAAGAATGCCAGTAGTGGATGATACTCTAAATATATCTGCAGTAGACAGAGAAGGAAATACATTAAACGTAATAATAGTTGTGTTAGACATGGACGGTAGACGCGTAGATCACGTTTTAATGAGAGTAAAAAAGCGAGTTATTAAATAATGCCTACTGAGTATGCCATTTTAATTGCATTTGTTGCACTATTAGGTAATGCATTTTTTGTTGGCGCAGAATTTGGTTTAGTTTCTGCCAGAAGAAGTAGCGTAGAATCACTAGCTGCCGCAGGTTCTAAAAAAGCTAAAAAGACACTATATGCCATGGAACATATATCTTTAATGCTTGCCGGAGCCCAGCTTGGTATAACTTTATTTTCTTTAGTATTAGGGGCAGTTGCCGAACCTGTTATAGCACACGCTCTAGAAAGCCCTCTACATGCACTTGGTTTAAGTGATGCATCTATTCATATTGTTTCTTTTATTATTGCTTTAACTATAATGGTTTATTTGCACGTTGTAGTTGGCGAGATGATCCCTAAAAACTTAGCACTTGCCCGCCCCGAACAAACTGCACTTAAATTGGTGCCCTGGTTAGTTCTGATTGTTTCTTGGATAAAACCAGTTGTTTTCGGCTTAAATTGGGTAGCTAATAAAACATTAGTTTTTGTTAAGATTCAGCCAAAAGATGAAATACCGAGTGCCTTTAACAGAGATGAGGTAGCCGGTTTTATAAAAGAATCGCATAATGAAGGTTATATAGATAAAGATGAAGCAGAGTTATTGTCTAGTGCGTTAAATTTAGATGATGCGATATTGCATAGAATAATTTTGCCGTATAAAGATTTAGTTACAATACCATTGGAATCTACATATGTTTATGTTAAGCAGCTAGCTAGTAAATACGGGTATTCTAGATACCCTATTAAGGATGGAGATAAATATATAGGTTATGTTCATCTTAAAGATATTATTGCCGTTAAAGAAAGCAATTTAAATTTAAATATAGATAAAAGTATTATTAGAGATTTATATCCTACTACAGAAGACCAATCTTTAAGAATTGTTTTAACTGGAATGCAAAAAGCTAGATCACATTTAGGCCAAGTTTTTAGCACCAAAGGAGAGCCGATTGGTCTAATCGCCCTAGAAGATGTGCTAGAAGAGCTAGTTGGTACCATACATGATTATTCTCATAGCTAATATAATAACCATATCTTAAGTTATAAAGTATAATTATAAGTAACTATTTAAGGAGTATTTATGGCGCATACACAAATTTGGCAAACACAAGATGGAAAATTAAATCCTTTGGTAGAAGCTTATACGGTTGGAGATGATTATATATTAGATGCAGCATTGGCAAAATATGACGTTAAAGCTTCTCTTGCTCATGCAAAGATGTTACATTCCATGAAAATATTATCTGATGATGATATGGCTAGTATTAAAGAAGGCTTAAGCCAATTGGCGCGCCAGATAGACAACAAAGAATTTATTATAGAGCCAAGTCAAGAAGATTGCCATACCGCAATAGAAGAATTTTTAACAGAAAAATATGGGGATGTTGGTAAAAAGATCCATACTGGCAGAAGCCGCAATGACCAGTCTATGGTAATGATGCGCTTATATATGAAAGATATTTTTGAGAATACACAACAGGTATTAAATCGTTTAGTAAAAACGTATGAAGAAACTTCTAAAAAATATAGTAACATTGCAATGCCCGGGTATACACATATGCAAAAAGCTATGCCCACTAGTGTTGGGGTGTGGCTGGGTGCTTATAAAGAAGGTTTTAGCGATGTTAGCGAATTAGTTAGTCATACTAAAAAGTATATTGATCAAAATCCGCTAGGGTCTGCATCTGGTTTTGGAATTAGTAATTTTGCTATGGATAGAGACATTACAACTAAAGATTTAGACTTTGCAAAAACTCAAGACAATCCAATGTATTGTGGTTACTCTAGGGGTTTGTTTGAAAACGTAGTGCTTCAGGCGCTATCTCCTGCTATGATTATTTCTGCAAAATTTGCAAATGATATGTTATTATTTACAACCTCTGATTTTGACTTTCTTGCTTTACCGCCAGAATTTACTACGGGTTCATCTATAATGCCACAAAAACGTAATTATGATGTTTTTGAAATTATGCGTGGTAATACTAAGGTATATCATAGCTTACAACAACAAATCCAAGATATCATTTTAGGTATAGGTGGTGGGTATCAAAGAGATCTACAATTAACAAAAAAACCATTTATTAACGCAATAGAAATATGTAAAAGTACTTTAGATTTGCTTACATTAATGGTTCCTAAAATTATAGTTAATAAAAATAAACTAGATGCAGCTATGACAGATGATTTGTTTGTTACTAATAAAGTGTATGATTTAGTTAATAGCGGTATGACTTTTAGAGATGCCTATAGTAAGGTTAAGAAACAATATTTTAGTTAAACATGTAATATTTTAAAAATTGCTTTAAAATAACTTGGCTATTACTGATATCGTATTGGCTAGCTTGTTCTATTAAGTCATTAGCTTCTTCTGGCTTAAAGTAGCCTAAATGTTTGTATGCAAGTACCCTTGCTCTGAGACCCTCTATATCTAGCTCTGGATGAAATTGTGTGGCGTACACATTATTTTTGATTCTAAACATTTGTATAGGGCAATTTTGGCCAGTCGCTAATAGAACGGCATTTTTAGGCAACGACTCAGCCGCTTCTTGGTGGCCAACGGCACTTCTGAAATTATCTGAAAGTAATTTTGTTAATTTATCTTTTTTGCCTTCTTTGGTTAGAAATATGCTTGCAGCTTCTACGCCTTCTGCATATTTATTAGATACAACTCCACCGTGTGATTGCGTTAATAATCCTATACCGTAACATAACCCTAAAAATGGTATATCATCTTTAATTATTGTAGAAACGTAGTTAAATAGCCATGGCTCAAAAACTTTTTGGTATTCATATTTTTTATTATAGCTACTACTAATTTTACTTGGTCCTCCAC
>JAUPVN010000026.1 GCA_030917025.1 Patescibacteria group bacterium
CCATTTACTAAAGACTGTTCTGGCCCAATTACTATAAATGGTTTATTTTTAGAACTTTTAAAATGTTTTAAACCGTTTTCTAGATCTTTAGAAACTACAACCTTAGTAACATGTTTTGATAATTTAATTGCTTGCTCTAGTGCAGCTTCTCTACCACCGGTTGCTCCAACTATTAAAACTTCTGCCATATAATCTCCTAAATATTACCTATTATCTTGTACCCATTGCCTGGCATTTTGGAACATTCTTAACCACGGCGAACTATTGCTTGGCCAATCTTTGGGCCGCCAAGAAAGTTGTCGCGACATAAAACTTCGTTCTGGATGTGGCATCATTATTGTTACCCTACCGTCTGTAGAAGTAAAACCAGTTAACCCATTTTGCGAACCATTAGGGTTTAATGGATATTCATTTGTTGGTTGATGATTATTATCAACATATTGCATAGCTGCTAAACCATTTTTTAAACAATATTTTTGTTGGCTATTTGAGCCAAAAACAACCCTTCCCTCTCCGTGCGCCACAGGTACTGGTAAACAAGAACCTTGCATATCTTTTAATAATATAGAGGGCGAATTTAATATTTTAACAGTAATCAACCGTGCCTCAAACTGTTCGGAAGTATTACGAACAAACTGTGGCCACAAATCTGTTCCGGGTATTAACTCTTTTATTGACGCCAGCATTTGGCAGCCATTACACACGCCAAGACTAAATGTATTTTGGCGGTCAAAAAAGTCTTTAAATTGTTGACGTAATTTATTATCTAGCAAAATTGATTTTGCCCATCCTCCACCGGCACCCAAAACATCTCCATAAGAAAAACCACCACAGGCTGCCAAGCCATAAAAATCGGCCAAATTGGCGTTACCCGTCAATAAATCGTTCATATGTACATCTACCGCACTAAAACCAGCTTTATCAAAAGCAGCTGCCATTTCTATATGACCATTTACGCCTTGTTCTCGTAATATTGCAACTTTTGGTCTAGATTTATAACTATTTTTTAACAATTTAGCATTTACTATTGGTGTGATACCTTTGTCTTTAACATCTAATATTTGTAAATATTCTTGTTTTGCACTGGCTGGATTATCACGTAATTTTTGAATATTATAACTAGTATTTGCCCACCACTGTTCTAATACAACACGATCTTTAGAATATACTTGCTTAGCACCATCTTTTATAGTAATTTTTGTACTATTTTTAAGTGGACTACCAATTGCAAAACTAGAACCAGCTATATAGTTATTAAGCAGCTGTAGCACCGTTTTTTCATCTTTTTTATTTACTTGTATAACTACGCCAAGCTCTTCTGTAAATAATTTATGTAAAGAAGTTTTACCTTTAAGCTTTGAAATATCTAATTTTAAACCCACTTTACTTGTAAATGCCATCTCACACAATGTTGTAAACAAACCTCCGTCTGATCTATCATGATAAGCCAACAGTATATTTTTACTTTTTAAAAGTTTTATTACCTTAAAAAACGAGTTTAGCGTTTTTGGGTCTATATCTGGAGACGTATTACCAACTTGTGAGTAAGCTTGCAGTAGTGCAGAGCCACCTAGCCGAGCTTTCCCTAGCCCTAAATCTATTGCAATTAAGCTAGTGGACGAAGATACATCAAGCAATGGAGTTAATGTTTTATCTACATTATTTACCGGAGAAAACGCACTTATTATAACCGACAGTGGCGATACAACGCTTTTATTTTGTTTGCCGTCTTGCCAGATTGTTCTCATACTTAAAGAGTCTTTGCCAACTGGTATAGCAATATCTAAAGATGGGCAAAATTCTAATCCTACAGACTGCACAGTTTGATATAATTTATAATCTTCTTCACCATAACCAGCGGCAGCCATCCAATTTGCAGAAAGTTTAATACTAGATAATGCAGGAATATCTGCAGACATAATATTAGTTATGGCCTCTCCAATTGCCATTCTTGCAGACGCAGGACCATTAATTACAGCTAAGGGCGTACGCTCGCCCATTGCCATAGCCTCGCCCTTTTTTGTATCAAAAGCACTTGCGGCTACCGCCACGTCACTAACGGGAACTTGCCATGGACCAACCATTTGATCTTTGGTAATTAGACCCGTAACAGACCTATCGCCTATAGTTATTAAAAACTTTTTACTTGCAACAGATGGTATATGCAACACTCTGTTTGCAGCTTGTGCAATTGTAATACCTTTTAAGTTATCGGCTTTTAAGTTTTGTATTGGAGTTTTAGCAGTTCTTGTCATTCTTGGAGGTTTACCAAACAATAAAGACATAGGTACATCAACTGGCCGCGTGTTAGTAAGTTTATCTGTTAAAACCAATTGTTTTTCTTTGGTTGTATTGCCAACAACTGCAAAGGGGCAACGCTCTCTACTACAAATTGCAATAAATTTATCTAAATCTTTAGGCCTAACACCCATAACATATCGTTCTTGAGATTCGTTAGACCATATTTCTAAAGGAGACAAACTAGCATCGGCGCTTGGTACGTCTCTAAGCTCAAAAACGGCTCCTAGCCCAGCATCGTTAACTAGCTCGGGTAATGCATTAGATATTCCCCCGGCTCCTACATCATGAATAGAAACAATAGGGTTATCTTTACCCATTGCCCAACATATATCAATTACTTCTTGAGCCCTGCGTTCTATTTCTGCATTACCGCGCTGAACAGAAGCAAAATCTAAATCTTCATCACCACTGCCAGATTCCATACTAGCAGCAGCGCCGCCTCCCAAACCAATAAGCATAGATGGGCCACCAAGCACAATTATTTTATCGCCTGGTTTTAAGCTATTTTTTTGCACATGTTGATCGCGAATATTACCCAAACCGCCTGCTATCATAATTGGCTTATGATAACCCCATAATTCTTTATCAACTTTTTGCTCAAAAGTTCTAAAATAGCCTAGAACGTTAGGACGGCCAAATTCGTTAGCATAATTTGCAGCTCCAATGGGTGCATCTATCATAATATCTAAAGCAGATGTTATGCGGTTTGGCTTACCA
>JAUPVN010000027.1 GCA_030917025.1 Patescibacteria group bacterium
GTTCATTAAAAAAGGTAGTAAAGCTATCGCTACCTACTAGTAGTTCTACTGTAGATGCTCCACCCTTTTTATATAGGGCTACTACACTAGCACGCAGTAGTTCTTTTTGGCGGTCTAGTTCGGTTTGGGCGTTTACTAGTTCTATTTCTAGCTGAGATAATTTGTTATTTATTAAGGATATTTGTGTATCGGCGGCGGCTATTTGTCCATCAAACTCAGCAATTTTGGCTTTTAAGGTTTCTCCTTGTGCGGCTAAATCTGTAGCGGCGGCATTAGTTTGATCAATTTTTGCTTGCAATTCTGCAGCTCTGGCACGGAGTTCTGTTAAGCTTTCTGCTTGGGTAGTTTTTGTGGGCGATACATATACGGCCCCTATTGCCAATACAAAAACAAAGATTGCTATTATGCTATAAAATCGTAGTTGATGTTTTTTAATTTTTTGCAACATTTTTTGTGTTCTTTTAACTAACCCTAATTTTATCACACTTTTAGCATAAGCGTCAAGCCTATTTTGCGTCATCTTCACCCCCCACCAATAAAAGTAAATTTATAAACTCTGCTTATTTTACCAATGCTTAATTTTAAGATAACGGTTCATTGCCAAACTACTAGATATTACGCCAACTAACACACCTAAAAAGATAGAGCCTAAATACATTAAAACAATATTTAGTGGATCACTTAATAATGCATAGGTTTCTATAAATTCGGCATTATTTGCTATTTTACTACCTAAAGATCTTATAACCACAATAACCAAAGAAGTAGAGATTATCCCCGCTACTATGCCGTACATGCTAGATTCTACCAAAAATGGACCCCTAATATATCCTGGGGTAGCACCCAATAGTTTTTGAGTACGAATTTCGTCTGCACGTGTAAAGATGGCCATTCTAATAGTGTTAAATATTATTAACATACTAACAATTGCAAACACACTGGCGGCAATAACACTAGTTGTAGTAATAAAACGTTGGGTAGCGGCAGCGCGCTCAATAGTTTTCTTAACGTCTGTTTTGCCTAAGCTAACACTTTCTACAATAGTTGCATATTGTTCTTGTTTGGCTATGTTACCAACTTCTTCCATGTTGCTTAGGTCTGTTACGCTTATTTCAAAAGATGCCGGTATGGTGCCCGTACCAATAAGGGCTAAGCCTTCTAGTAATTTTGTGTCGTTCTTAAAACTATCTATAAACTGCTCTTGCGCAACGTCTTGGCTAATATAAGTAACTTGATCTACATTTTGATTACCAGAAAGTTCACTTTGCAGTGCATTAATTTGGTCTTTAGTGGCATCTGGCTGTAAATATACAGATACTTTTAAGTTAGTAGAAAGCTCTGCAATGGCGTTTCTGGTGGCTACATTTAGCACCACAGCAGAGAGCACAATTACAAGCGCTACAACCATAACGGCCGTTGCCGCTATAGAAAGCCAAGAGTTTCTAAAAAAGTTTCTAAACCCAGCAACACAAATACGCTTAAATGTAATAATATGTCGCATCATACGGCTTTTAGCCCCTTTGAACGACCAGCTTTATCGCTTACTACAACTCCGTCTGAAATTGTAACTATGCGTCTGTTAAGACGTTGCACAATATCTTGATTATGAGTAGTTAAAAGCACGGTTGTGCCGTATTTGTTAATGCGTTCTAACACTTGTATTACATCCCAGGCGTGTTTAGGGTCTAAATTACCAGTTGGCTCATCTGCAATTAATATACGAGGTTGTCGTGCTATAGCTCTTGCAATAGCAACACGTTGGCGTTCACCACCAGAAAGTTCACTGGGGTAACTTTTAGCTTTTTTACTTAAACCAACAATTTCTAGCACCCTGGGTACAGTGTGTTTTATCTCTTTATTACTCATACCAACAATCTCTAATGCATAAGCAACGTTTTCAAAACTTGTTTTATTAGATAATAATTTAAAATCCTGAAAAACTACACCAATTTTGCGCCTTAAATAAGGAATTTTACGGTCTTTAAGCTTATCGTAGTCTATGCCACCTACAATTATTTTACCACTAGTGGGCTGTTCTTCTCTGGTTAAAAGCTTTAAAATTGTAGATTTTCCTGCTCCACTTTGGCCAACAATTACAACAAATTCTTTGTTTTCTACATGCAAAGACACACCCTTAAGTGCACTACTTTTACGGCTGTAGTTTTTTGTAACGCGGTCTAGCAATATCATATCTCTTATGATTATAGCACAAAGAAATTACAACTACACGAACAAAATTAGCAGCTTGTATACGTAATAATTAAGAGTACAATTATATTTATGAAGAAATGGAGCATAGTTGCCATATTGGCAGTTACACAATTTGTTATGGTGCTAGATAGCACCGTTATGAACGTATCTATTAGCGCTGTTGTAAAAGATCTAAATACAAATGTTAACTCTATGCAAGCAGCAATCACCTTTTATACCCTAACTATGGCTGCGTTAATGCTTTTAGGTGCAAAGCTAGATTCTAAACTTGGCTTGTTACGGGGTTTTGCAATTGGTTCTGTAATATATGGTATTGGCTCTTTTATAACCGCAATTAGCCCAAATATTGGTGTGCTAATGCTTGGCTGGTCTTTCATAGAGGCCTTTGGTGCGGTATTAGTTATTCCTGCTATTGCGGCACTTGTAGCCGTGCACTATACAGGAAAAGACAGAGTCACAGCCTATGCAATTATTGGCGGAATTAGTGGTGCTGCAGCTGCCGCTGGGCCACTTATTGGTGGCTTTATTACCACTTATTTATCTTGGCGATATGTATTCTTTTTTGAAACAATTATTATGATATTTGTGCTAATTGCATCTCGTAAGTTTAGTACAACACCACCAAAACCAGAAAAAATTAATGTTTTAAGCGCATTTATGTCTGCGCTTGGTATGGGGATGGTTGTTTTTGGAATGTTACAGAGCAAAGTATGGGGCTGGGTTGAACCAATATCCAAGCCTACGATTAACGGGCAAGAAATTGCACCATTTGGCATATCAATTGTTGCTTATTTAATATTGGGCGGTATTGTTATTTTATGGGTATTTTTAAATTACCAAAAAAAGTTAGAGCATCAAAAAAAGAACCCCCTTTTACAAGTGTCTATGCTTAAATCTAAACATCTAAGGGCTGGGCTAGGCGTATTAATGGCGCAATATATGATAATTGGCGCAATATTTTTTGTAGTACCTATTTATTTGCAAATGGTTAATGGCCTAGACGCCCTTTCTACGGGTGTTAAACTAATGCCGCTTTCTGTTGCGCTTATTTTATTTAGCATTATTGGCTCTAAACTAGTAAGCAAAAAAAGCCCTTACTACATTGTAAGAGTAGGCCAAGTTTTGTTAGTTTTAGGAACTGTCTTTTTACTAGTTGCCGTAAATAAAGATCTTACTGGTATACCTTTTGCACTTGCCATGTTTTTAGGGGGCGCGGGCTTTGGACTACTTGCATCGCAGCTTGGTAACGTAAATATGTCTGCCGTAAAAGAATCACAATCTAGCGAGGTAGGCGGCCTTCAGGGCACGTTCCAAAACCTTGGTTCGTCTTTAGGAACGGCGCTAATTGGTAGCATTTTAGTGGCCTCACTAACAACCGGTTTTATAAATAACGTTGCTGCTAGTAATTTGCCTCAATCTACCAAAGACTACGTGTCTACATCTGTTAAAACAGTTCAGATTGTGCCCGCATCAGATGTAGAACAACAAGCCCTAAAAGCAGGCTATACACAACAAGAAGCAGATGAAATTGCCGATATTTATAAAGAATCTCAACTTGGTGGCCTAAGAGAAGCCCTGTTCTTTTTAGTAATTATTGCTGTACTAACAATATTCTTAAGCCGCAACATCCCAAAAACAATTGTTAAATAATAAACCTATAACGGAACATTTTCATTCCTAAATGTCGTTACACCAGCCACTCTAACAAAGCCCCAATTATTGGTTGCACTTACTCTTATTGAAGGATCTTGTATTATTTTCGTTCCTGTTTTACCTAATGCCGCCGCAGTTTGTGGGTCTAATTCTTCAATTAATTCTTTATCTTCTGGGCTTAAACCTTCAAACGCCATATTAAATACACTCCTTATAATTTTATTGATATGTACATTTTAACAAATACATTAATACTTATCTATAGATTTGGGTTTTTAGCAATAATAGTTAATTTGATTGCATTTAA
>JAUPVN010000028.1 GCA_030917025.1 Patescibacteria group bacterium
AATTGTTTAACAGCATCTAGTATTATTTTGTTGTAACTATTTGTTTTACTGCTGTAATCAATGTTCCAAATTGTGCCAAGAGCCTTAAAGCCAAGTCTACCCATTAATTTCTGTGTTAATCTGGTTTAATGCATCGTAAAATGCATCGCTTGTTAAGCTTGCGCCAGCAATAATGCTTGGTTCTACGTTAGCTATTTTTTTGCCAATTATCACGCCAGATAGCTCTGCGTTAAAATCTTCTACATAAATTGCAGATTCTTTGTCTCTTGGGTTTAAAACATGGCTAGTAGAAACTGCAGTTATTGTGCCTGTGTCATCTAGTGTTAATTTAACCGTTATGTCGTTGTTAAATTTTGGTACTACATAAGATACTGTTTTGGTGTATTCACTTTCGGTTTTTTTAGGCTCTGCTACGGCCGTATTGGTGGGTTGAGCGCTAGTGTTATTAGCTGTTTCTGTAGTGTTTTGTTGAGTTGTTTGAGCAACTGCGTCTTCTTTTGTTATTGGCTTAAATATAAAAACGTATGAGCCAACTGCTATAAAACTAATTATTATAAATGCACCTATTATTTTTGGGGTTGTGTTGTTGTTGCTAGACATAATGTATATTAATTTAACATTTAATCCTGAGAATTAACTGATTTTTTAGGTATTAATAAACTTATTAGTTCTTTTTGTGATGATACAACGTTTTTATTTATACTGCGCAGGGCATCGCCATCGCTAAAACCCCAATCAACAGAAATTACATCTATACCAGCTTTATGAGAGGCTTCTACATCTCTCATTTCGTCTCCTATATATATGCAGTTAGATTTTGTAAGATGTTCTTTTTTGATTAATTTGTTAATTGCTTTTGCTTTAGATAACAGCCCAGCATTACCATAAACATTGCTAAAATATTTAGTCATTTGATGTTTTTGCAAAAATATATTAATTGCTTTAGCATCGTTACTACTTAAAATGTACATGATATATCCATTATCGTGTAATGTGCTAATAGTTTGCTCCATACCGTTAAAAGGTTTAACAAACTCTATTTTTTTAGATAATTGCTTTCGGCCCTTAAGTACCAAAAAGGGTAATTTCCAGCGTTTTATGTTGAGCTTTTTAATTATCTGGGGCATTGTCATTTTTTTAAGAGCCTTAATATTACTTGTTGTTACATCGTATTTATTGTCTGTAATTAAATTAAGAGTTTGCAAAAATATTTTAAAGCTATCGGCAATAGTGCCATCAAAATCAAAAATTAATACTTTTTTTTGCTTTGCCATACTTTAATAATAACAGATAGTTAAACTCCTATAGTAAAGATACTGGGGTGTTATAATTAATATTAAATAAAGAAAGTTATTACATTATGTTAAAAAATTATCCAAAACAATATATGGCTAGCAAAAACAGCCCTTATCATATAACATCTGGTGCGGTAGTTTATCGTATTAGTAACAAAAATATAGAATTTTTGCTGTTGGTTAGAAAAGAGCAGTGTGGTAATACTTATCATCTGCCAAAAGGGACCGTTTTTCTAGGCGAGTCCCTAGAAGATGCCGCTAAAAGAGAGGTTTTAGAAGAAACCGGAGCTTTAGTAGATTTACAAACCTATATAGGCGCAGTAACTAAACAATTTAATTATAAAGATTGTAATTACGATAAAACATCACATTATTTTGTAGCTAAATTTGTTAAATTTGTAGCCAAGCATGATTCCGAACATGATGATATTATTTGGGCCAATGCCAATAAAGCAATAGAACTATTAAACAAATCCCCCAAATCAGAAGCCCTTTTTGTAGAACGAACAGTAAATTTTGTTGCTGGTGTTACAAATAGTTAAGCTGCTATTTGCTCTTTACTAGCTCGTGGTTGTATTGTTGTAGGGTTAACTAATTCTGGTTCTGGTCCTTCAGTATATGCGTATAATCTTGCTAGATTGCCCACACTAGCACCTACCTGTGTTATTTGTTCTGGTGAAAGAGGCGGCTTAACCTGTAGCCTGTCTGGTATGCCGTTTGTACTTGCATTTTGTACAGATACTATCTGGATAGCATCTGTATCGCCTGTTAGCTTAGTGGGCTTGGCATCATCATTGGGTTGGTCAAGCCTGATGCCCATTTTTTTAAGAGCCTCAATAATTGTGTCTTGGACAGCTTTGGTTGTTGTTAGTGAGCGTGTAAACTCTGTTGTTTCCTCTTCTCTCGTTCTAACAAATACTGCACCTTCCTGTTCTGCGGGGATGCGTGTACTGCTTGAGATGTCACTTATGGTTTCAGCCATGGTTTTTCCTTTCGTTTGTTATCTATGGGTAATAGCATAGTTAGCCCGAGTATCTAATAATAGATCAAATGGTTGATATTTTATGACACCAAAATATAATTATCTTTAATTTAAATATTTAGGTATTTAGCATTTGCTGTTGCAACTATATCTTGTAAATTTGGGTCTTGTAATTGACGTTCTACATAATATTTAACCATTATGTTTATAGCTTCTTGCCAGCTATACCCATATCTGTTAGTAAAATAAGCAATTTTTTCTAATTGCATAGGGTCTAGGGCGACTACGTGTTTGGGTATGGTAGCTTCTGGTTGCTGGCCCGGGATCAATGGTAGCGCTGGTTTGTCATCTAAGGGGTAAGTATCAATTGCATGCCTAATCATGTCTGCTAAGCTTGTTTCAGCACTTGTACTATCATCTATCATAAGTAAAAAGGTCAATACATCTAATAGTTTTGGGTCTAGCGTGAATTTAAAATCATTAGGTTTTTCGCCTCCTTGAGGTACCCTTAAATGTGGTTGTGGTGGTGTTGAGCCAAAAGCTTCTGTCATGTAATTTCCTTTCTTTTCATCACATAATTAAATATTTTTTGATACCAATTAATACAATTTTATAAATTAATAATTAGGCCTGTATGCTACGTAAATTTGGATACACGCTGTATATGTGTTCTTTTAAAGTATGTTTGTCTGTTAAGGCACTAGGGGGTAATTGTGCTAGAGCAAGAATATATAAAGCTCTATCGAATGTTGTGTTTGGATCTTCTAGGCTATCATAGTCTTTTATTCTTAATGCAAATAATAAATTTCGCCGAGGCTCATCCATAACATAATCTTCTACAGTAACTCTGCCCTCAAAATCTAAAGGGTTTTCATTTTGAAAAAGAGTATTTGTTGGGTCGGTAGGTTTACTTTGGCCATCTAATATTATTGCTCCAGCGCCCATCCCGCGACTCGCAACTAGTTTTAAGTGTTCTTCACTGTGAGGTAAATTTATTTTTTCTGTCATGTAATTTCCTTTCTTTTTAGTGACATGATTAGTAGAATAGTTAGTATTTTTTGTATTTAATATATAATATGGTTGATTATTTTTGACATTTTTTTGTTTACTAATAAATATTTAACAGATATAATAGAGGTAATATGTTTGATTTTACAGAAATTGGGTTATCTACCCGTGACAAAAGAGTTTACGAAGCTTTATTGCAAAACCAGCAAAGCTCTTTGCGTAAAATTGCAGAAATAACAAGCATCAACAGGGGCAGTGTTTACGAATCTATTAAACAACTAGTTAAAGTGGGGCTGGTTGGGTCTATAGAAAACGGTAAACGTAGTTATTACATCGCTAGTGACCCGGCCATAGTGATCGAGCTGCTTAAAGAACGGCAACGCAAAGCCAAGTTGGCAGAGAACAGTGCTAGTTTGTATATATCGCAACTGTCTAAGCCAAAAATTACTAGCCAAGTAGATATACCTTTTGCTGCTTATTACGAAGACCATGAGGGTATTGCGGCAATTTTAAGAGATGTTATTGCCACCACCAAAGCCCTAGATACAAAGTTTTATAGGGTAATATCTACCAAAAGGGTTAGGGGCTATTTGTATCAGAACTTTCCCAGTTTTAACAGAAGGCGTGTTCAAGAACAAATTAAGGTTAATGTAATTGCAGTAGGTTCTGGCGGTAAGGTCCACGATTTATCTGAGCGCAAATGGTTAGAATCTAACAGGCAGCAGGGCCCAAATTGTTACACACTAATTTATGGTAATAAAACTGCCTTTATTTCTATAGATGAAAGCAATTATTTAACCGGAATAGTTATAGATAATGCCGGAGTAACTAATTTACAAAAAGAACTTTTTGATCATATGTGGGCCATACTTTTGTAGCTTTAAAGATGGTTAGCAATACGCTAATGTTGTAAAAAGTTTATAATTGTGATATAATAGTGTACATGGAGTACAGGACTATCCGCACTATTAGAATAATTTTGGTTATTGTATTTATTTTTTTGGCAATATTGCTAATTGTTTGGTTATTTAGACCCAAGCCAAAAGAAGACCAAAATTCATCTCAACAGCAAACTCAGCAAGAAGAGCAGGTTCAGCAAGAGCAGCAGTTAAACACGGTAAGATACATCCAGCGTGGCAATATTACAGCGCCAGAAGAACATTACAGAATAGAGATAACAATAAGTGCCTCTGCAAGACGAGTAGATGTGTTTAAGGGCTATGATAAGCCTGCAGAGCGATCAGAGGTTTTAACAAATACTCAAGCTTCTTACGATCAGTTTTATGCAGGGCTTAAAACCACAGGGTTTTTTAATACTCGCGAACCCGATGTAGTAGTAGATGCAGAAGGGGCTTGCCCCTTAGGGATACAATATTGGTTTGTAGGCGGTAAAGATATTGCAGTGCCATCTTTAAAGTCTTGGACAGTCAGCTGTAGTAGCAAACAAGGTACTTTTGCCGGTAATAGAAGCACTGTTCATACAATGTTTACTAATCAAATACCCACCTATAGCAAATTTGTGCAAGGTGTTAGCCTTTAGTAATTGCCACGGCTAATCCGCCTAATGGCCCCTGGGGACTTTCTTGCTGTACCGTTTCTCCTTTATCACCATCGTTTTGTTTTTTAGTGTCTATTATTTTCCATCCTACTACGTATTCTCCAACCCCTTCATCCTCTTTAGTCTTATCGACCTCTTTATCCTCTTCTATAGTTATTGATATGCCGTTAGCCTTTAACCATTCAGCTATTGGGCCATTATTATCATCTATTAATACTTGGTATAAACCATATTGTGGGCGTATGATATTTATGCTAAAGGTTTGTCCAAACAATCTTTTTATACTATATGGCTGTTTATCTTTATCTTCAGTCTTATCAAAAATACTTGACTGCATAGCTTCTTCTAGGGCTAGCAGGCATATACCGGGAGATGGACTCTTAATAGCTCTTAGTATGTATTCTTTCCTTTGTTCACTATTATTATCTTCATCGGATACATCAGTGGGTTCCCCAATAGTTACAAGATACAAACTTTTTTCTTTTTTAGCTGGAGTCATATAGCTTGAGATTAGTTCGCTATTCTGCCTAGCACTTTCGATTCCTTTGCCACCCATCTTTAGCAAAACCTTTTGAAGTTCAGCTATTTGTAATTCTAGCAAAAATAAGGGGTCAACCTTATCGTTTATTGATGGGTATGTATACTCTTGGATATCACATATTCCTTGTATGTAAAAAGTGATTAAATCCTCAATATAAGTTGGTAATGGTATAGCTTCTCCCCGATTATCTACAGCATCATCCCATTTATTATATTTGTTAAGCCATTCTATAAATTCAGAGATATTTTTAGTTGCATTTTTTATGCTATCATTTTCTTTTGATTTAGGGTTGCTGCTAACAATTGGTAACGTTCTAAAAGGAGGGTACTCACTACCATCCCTAGCATTTGGGGTTTCATGAAGAGCAGCTGCGCTATTTGTTTCTATATTCATGTATTTATACTACACTTGTAAATGAAATATCGAAAATAATCAATATAATTGATAAACTGTTAATTATGATAAAGGCGATTATTTTTGATTTTTTTGGAGTGGTTGGTTTATCTACGTACCAAATTGTGGCAGATAAATATGCTTTAAGCCCAGATCAACGGTTAGGTTTAAAAGATCTGCACAAAGCTTTTGATAAAGGCTTCATAAATGAACAAGAATTTTTGCAAACATATGCAAGCATTATTAACCAACCGTATGACGAGTTTGTAAAAGATTTTTATTTATCTAAAAAACGCTTTGAGGCGTCTGAACAACTATTAAATTACATTACAGAGCTTAAAAAAACCTATAAAATTGCACTTTTAAGTAATGTTAACCAAGGGTCTTATAAAGAATTTATAGTGCCATATGTAGATTATTTTGATGAAGTTATGTTGTCTTTTCAGGTTAAAATTGCTAAGCCAGATGAGGCGATTTATGAGCTTAT
>JAUPVN010000029.1 GCA_030917025.1 Patescibacteria group bacterium
CAAAAACAATTTTAGATTTTAACCCTAGTTTTTACGATGAAAGGTTGTCTCAATTATGGTTACTATACAAAGCACGTCAATTTCCGCAATCGCTATCAGAACAAGAGCAAGTAGATTATCAAAGGTACAAAACAGATAAAATGCTTGCAGGTGGTAAAGATTCAGATTTGGCTAAGTATATAGCAGATATTCAGCAAAGAGTGCAAGATATTAATATTACGGCGCGTAACAAAAGTTTATTAGAAGACCTGTATCTTTGGGCCGAATATATTAACCCTAGTAGCTAATTATATCTTTGTTTCTTTGTTTTATAACTTTAAAATAAGTGTATATTACTAGCATAATAGTAAATAATATTGTAACGCCGTTTATATCTAGTTTTATATCGGTTCCAGGGATAACGCCTAAAATTATAAATTGAAAAATCGGTCTAAAAGTTATTGTATAATGCGGCAATAGCTCAAAACTAGCTATAATATTTGCAATTGGAGATGAGTTGCCGTAAAACCACCACATAATAAAATTACATTAGCATATATTTTACTTGTGTACAATACTATTTTTTAAATGCTAATGCTTATTAATTATAAATCTATTGGCATAAGTTATTTGAAATATTGCAATTGCTACAATGGGTATACTTAGCATTATTTTATAAGGGTTATCTAAGTATATGTAAATAAATATTGCTAGGCCAAATAAAAATAGCGCAACCATGGTATGTAGTATTCTGATTTTTTTGTTATTAGGGAACACTGCTGTAAAAAAACTATCTGCATTTTTTTTAACAAATACTAAAATATTATGAGCCCATTTGTTGTGCACAGATAATATTGCCAACCCAGCAATTAATAGTGGAATACCACCTGGGCCAGGTAGCCAACCAAGTAGAGCACTTAAAATAATTAATGATATACCAACAAAATCGTAGCTTATTCTTTTTATGTGCTTTTTCATTATATTTATTGTAACAGTATTAAAAGATATTATTTTATAATTTAGCGGAATTATAAGTTCCAAGTATTTGTACGCTGCAACCCTGCTTGGTTAATATTTTTTTTACTTTGTCTAATTGAGATTTAGTTATTTCTGCATCTATATAAAACATGTATCTCCACAAAGACCCAACAATTGGGCGTGATTGTAACTTTGTAAGGTTAATATTGTTTTGTTCAAAAACGCCAAGAGCGTTATATAGTGCTCCGGGTTTATGGTTGGTTTGTAATACCAAAGAAGCTTTGGTTGTGTTTTTTTGTTGCCCGCTTGGGTCTAAAACTACAAATCTAGTTACATTAACATCGTTATTTTGTATATTTTTTTTATAAATAGACATATCATATAGTTTTGCCGCGCCTACGCTAGCTATGGCGGCTCTAGATGTGTCGCCTAGTTCTTTTATATATCTAACGCTACCGGCTGTATCGTCTGGGCTCATTACTCTTTTTGCTTGCGGCAAGTAAGTATCTAAAAAATCAGAACATTGCGATAGCGCCACGTGGTGTGAATGAACATGCTTAATTTTAGTAAGGTTTGCGTCTTTAAAAGTAATTAAGCATTGCTTAATGGGTAAATTAATTTCTCCTATAATTGGGTATTTATGGTTTAAAAGTAAATCATAAACTTCGTTTATAGAGCCATGGATAGAGTTTTCTATGGCAACTACTGCACAAGAAGCATCACCAGCATCTAAAGATTTAAATATTTCTGCAAAAGTGGCGCAAGGCTTAATTATTACATCTTGGCCGTACCATTGCTTAGCGGCCTCGTGCATAAAAGAACCCGTCTCTCCCTGAATAGCAACTATATAATTCATACTAGATTAGTATAGCTAACTATATTAAATTAGTCATATTTTTGTTATAATAATAGGCCATGCAAGGCAAACTAGACTCAAACAAAATCCCTGACTCATCTGAATCAGTTTGGCCGGCTAAAACCAATTTTTCTGATTCAGATGTATCTATTAATACCTCTTCATTAGATAAAATTGCTTTTAACTCGTCCAAGCCTAACCCATATAGAGCCGAGGTTTTGCGTGAGTCTAGTGAAATTGTTGTCCAAGGTGCCAGGGAGCATAATTTAAAAAATGTTAATGTTAGCATTCCGCGTAACACCTTAACAGTAATAACCGGTCTTTCTGGATCTGGCAAATCTAGCTTAGCTTTTGACACCATTTATGCAGAAGGACAACGTAGATATGTAGAAAGCCTAAGTAGCTATGCACGCCAGTTTTTAGGTCTAATGGAAAAACCAGACGTAGACCAAATAGATGGTTTAAGCCCGGCAATATCTATAGATCAAAAATCTACAAGTAGAAACCCACGTTCTACAGTTGCAACAGTAACAGAAATATACGATTATTTACGTTTATTATTTGCACGCGTTGGTATACCACATTGTCCAATATGTGCTAAAGAGGTTACGCGTCAAACTCCAACGCAAATTGTGGATATGGTTTTAAATACTCAAAATAGCAATCGTATTTTAATATTAGCTCCAGTAGTAATAGATAAAAAAGGTGCATTTGAGCACGTACCAGAACAATATAGCAGGGCGGGTTTTGCTAGGGTAAGAGTAGATGGTGTTGTATACGCAATAGACGAATTCCCAGAGTTAGATAAAGCTAAAAAACACTCCATAGATGTAGTAGTAGACAGGCTGCAAGTAACAAAAGATTTAAGTGGCCGGGTTGCTCAATCTATAGAACAAGCACTCGATTTAGCAGATGGTAGAATGATTATTCATAACGCAGACACAAAACAAGATATAGTGTTTTCTTTGCTTTTTGCTTGTATTGATCATCCAGAAGTAGCTATACCAGAGCTAGAGCCACGTACATTTAGTTTTAATTCGCCCCATGGTGCTTGTCCTGTTTGTACAGGTCTTGGTAACCGCCTAGAGGTTGACCCAGAGCTTGTGTTGCCAAACGGTAGGCTAACCATAGCAGAAGGCGCTATAAGGCCCTGGAACCGTATTAGAATAGATAGTTGGTATTTAAAAAAAGTAGAAACCATGGCCCAGTCTAATGGTTTTTCAGTTCATGTTCCCACTGGGCAATTAACAGAAGATCAGATACAAAAAGTATTATATGGCACTGGTAAATCAATTTATACAGTAGAACTTGGCAGCGGGCGTACTTACGAAACTACATTTGAGGGCGTTATTCCAAACTTAGAAAGACGTTACAAAGAAACCGAAAGCGATTTTATAAAACGAGATATAGAAAAATTTATGCTAGAACGACCTTGCCATGCATGCAAGGGTGCACGTTTAAAGCCGGCTGTTTTAGCTGTGACTTTGCAAGGTAGTTCAATAATAGATATTGCTAATTTATCTATAGATGATGCAATTAAGTTTTTTAATAATTTAAAATTAAATGAGGTTAATAAAAAAATTGCACACCAAATTATTAAAGAAATTAATGCAAGGCTATTATTTTTAAATGATGTTGGTTTAAATTATTTATCTTTATCTAGAAGCGCAGTAACGTTAAGTGGCGGAGAAGCCCAACGTATTCGTTTGGCCACACAGATTGGTTCGGGTCTAACGGGCGTGTTGTATGTTCTTGATGAACCTTCTATTGGGCTTCATCAGCGCGATAACGAAAGACTTCTCAAAACATTGCAAAGACTTAGAGATTTAGGCAACACAGTTCTTGTAGTAGAGCACGATGAAGAGACTATTAGAAAGGCAGACTACTTATTAGATATTGTGCCAGGTGCCGGTATACACGGAGGAAAAGTAGTTGCCCAAGGCACACCTAATGAGGTTGCCAAAAACCCACAAAGTTTAACAGGGCAGTATTTAATGGGTAAAAAATTTATTGCTCCACCAAATAAAATAAGAAAGGGCAATGGTAAAGAATTAATTGTAAAAGGGGCCAGAGAACACAATTTAAAAAATATAGAAGTTACTATTCCCTTAGGGCAACTAGTAGTGGTTAGTGGTGTGAGCGGCTCTGGCAAGTCTAGTTTAATAAACGATATTGTTGCCAAAGAATTATTAGCAAAATTGCAAAGAGCAAATGTTGTGTCTGGCAAACACGACGTTATAGAGGGTATAGAACATTTAGACAAAATTATTGTTATAGATCAATCTCCTATTGGGCGCACTCCTCGTAGTAACCCAGCAACTTATACAGGTTTATTTACGCCCATAAGAGAACTGTTTTCTAATACACCAGAAGCTAAAATACGTGGTTATAAACCGGGTAGATTTAGTTTTAATGTTAAGGGTGGCCGTTGCGAGCAGTGTGCTGGTGATGGCATAATAAAAATAGAGATGCATTTTTTGCCAGACGTGTACGTGCCGTGCGAAGAATGCCATGGGAAACGTTACAACAGAGAAGCTTTAGAAATTCATTATAAAGGCAAAACAATTAGTGATGTTTTAGAAATGACATGCGAACAAGCATTGCAATTTTTTGAAAATATTCCTAGTATTCAAAGAAAACTACAAACTTTAGTAGAGGTTGGTCTTGGCTATATTCAGCTTGGTCAGTCTGCCACCACTTTAAGTGGGGGCGAAGCCCAGCGTATTAAACTGGCTACAGAACTTTCGCGCCGAGCAACCGGTAAAACCCTGTATGTGTTAGACGAACCAACCACTGGTTTGCATATTGCAGATGTAGATAGACTTTTACATGTGTTACACGCACTTGTAGATACGGGTAATTCTATGATTGTAATAGAGCACAATTTAGATGTTATAAAGAGTGCAGATTATGTAATTGATATGGGCCCAGATGGCGGAGAAGCTGGTGGAAATGTTATAGCAACCGGAACACCAAGGCAAATTGCAAAGGCTAAAGATAGCTACACTGGCCAATTTTTAAGTAAAATACTGTAGTATGGTGTATAATTTAATCTAGAAAAACCATTAATACAAAAATATGGAAAAAATAAAAAAAACACAATTAAAATATTATCATTACTTAATATTTAGTGGTGTTATGTGGGGATTTACTCCATTAATATATAAAAAATCACTACTATTTACCTCTATATTTGGTTTATTAATATTTAAATATTTTTTTGGTGCAGCACTATTATTTACTATAAACCATAAAAAATATGTCAAAATTCCTTCTAAGTATTGGGCCACCATAGCAGCTTTTGTATTAATTGGTGTTTTATTGCCTTCTTTTTTGTACCCGCTAGGTTTATCAAAAACATCTGCTTTACACGCCTCTTTTATTTCTTTGGCTTTTCCGTTCTTTGTATATATATTTGCTAGTATTTTTTTAAAAGATACAATTCATAAAAAAGTTATTATTGGGAGTTTATTCGCTAGCATAGGCTTAATTATAATTATTCTATTTGGTTCTAACGGTTCTTTAAATGCTTCTAATAGCTCTAGTTTTGCTGGGGATCTAATTATGCTAGCATCACAATTTTTTGCTGCTAGCGGTATTGTTTTTTCACGAAAGCTCTTAGTAAAAAATAATGTTATGCCCCCAGAGCAATTAGCATTTTTTGAATATTTATTTGCTTTTTGTGGGTATTTAATTATGGCGTTAATTTTTTCTCAAAATATTTATTATGATTTGTCTTCAGTATCATCTATATTTTGGTTAATTATGTTAGTTACTTTTGCTGGCAGCATTCCGATAGTTTTGTATTATAAATCAGTTAAGCACTTACCGGCAGAAAGGGTACCAGATGTTAACTTTGTAAGCCCGCTAGTTGGATCTTTTGTTGCAGTAGTATTATTAAACGACTCCGTAACTCCTGCCTTTATTATTGGTGCAATCGTACTGTTTATTGGCTTGTTGTTTAGTAATAACAAACTACACCCACTAATATGGGGTGCTCATATTCACCAAAAAGAACGTTCTTTGCTAGAAAAAGTTGTAGATATAGAAAAATCAATAGTTAAAAAATCTAAAGCAATATACTACGATATTATACCGTAATTATTCTACTATAAAACCACCAGATTGATGTTCCCATAATTTTGCATAGCTATTATTATTTTTTAGTAGCTCAGAATGCGGTCCGTCTTCTGTTATCTTGCCACTATCTATTACTACTATTCTGTCTAAACGCTGAATTGTGCTTAGGCGGTGCGCCACTACAATTGTTGTTCTATTTTTTATAAGATGTAATAAAGCTTTCTGAATATATTGTTCGCTTTCTGAATCTAGCGCACTTGTGGCTTCATCAAAAATTAATATTGGCGCGTTTTTAATAATTGCTCTTGCAATTGCAATACGTTGCCGTTGCCCGCCACTAAGCTTAATACCACGTTCGCCAACAAGAGTTTTATAGCCGTTTGGTAAAGACTTAATAAAGTTGTCTGCATAAGCTAGTTTACTGGCCCATATTACATCTTTTTCGGATGCATGCTGGTTACCGTAGGCAATATTATCATAAATTGTTCTGTGAAACAGTAATGGTTCTTGTGGTACATAGGCTATTTGTTGGCGCAAGCTATTTTGGGTAACTAGTGCAATATTTTGATTATCTATTAATATTTGTCCGGATGAAACGTCTTCAAATCGTAGCAAAAGTTTTGTTAGTGTTGTTTTGCCGCCGCCACTTGGCCCCACTATGCCAACACTTTGACCGGGTTTTATATGGAGCTCTAGGTTATTAAATATTCGATCTTTGTTTTTGTTGTCTTGATAGTAAAAAGATACATCGTTAAGCTTTATATCACCATTTTTTACTATTAGTTTTTTGGCATTATTTATATCTTGGATTATGTTTTTTTCTAATAGTATTTTTGTCATTGGTTCTGCGTTAGATAAAGCGTCTTCTACAGTCCTCACAACTGTGTCTAAATCAAAAAACCTTGTAAAAAAAGTTGCCGCAAAAATAAATGTAAAAATACCTATTCCAACTAAATTACTATTATTTTGGATATTTATAACCAAAACGTATAGTAATATAAACTGAAGTATAAATAATATTATTATGCGGATGTTTCCTACGCCGGCCATTGTAGTCCAATTATGCAGCCTTCTATTTAAAAGCTCTTGGCTAAGATTATCATGAGAACTAACTTCTTTTGGCTCGTTAGCAAAAGTAATTACAGATTGTACGTTAGATAAAGAATCCGATGTTTGGGAAATTAATTTAGTTTGCTGTTTAATAAATAGTTTTCTAAGTGGCCTGCGTTTTTCGCTATAATAAAGGCTTGAACCAAATGCATAAATGCCCATAATAAGAACTACGGTGCCTATTTGTAAAGACTGAAAACTTATCA
>JAUPVN010000030.1 GCA_030917025.1 Patescibacteria group bacterium
AGTATAAACCCCAAAATGTAACGGTTTCTATTGGTGGCAACGATATTGGCTTTGGCAAAATTGTTGCTAAATGTGTTACAGATGTTGCCGAATGCTATAACACAAAACAAGATCGCCAAGAGCTTATTAACACTATAGACAATAACTATAATAATCTTGTAAAAACATATAGCGGTATCAAAACAGAGGCTGCGGTTGGTGCAAATGTCTATGCCCTAGGTTACACACAAGTAGCAAAAGCAGACGGCAATTGCGCAATAAACGTAAAACTTACAAACAACGAAATTATATTTAGTAACCAACTTGTAAGTTATTTAAATCGTGTTATAAAAATGGCCGCAAACCAAGCTGGTGTTAAATATATAGATATAGAACATGCTTTTGATGGCTACCGGCTATGCGAGGCGCCGTCTCACGCCCTTGCGGTGCATGGTTTAACCGCGGGCAACGACGGCCCCCTACCGGGTGTGCTAAATGATCTTTTAAATGGTCCACTTGGTAAAGAAAGCTATCACCCAAACAGTTTGGGGCATAGGCTATACACAAAGGCAATATTAGCCGCCACAAATAACTTTTCTGAGCCCATGCCCAACCCTGTTTTAGATAACCCAAGCGGCGAAAGTGCAGAAAAATCTGCCTTATTAGATTCTGTTGCTACGGGCTACGATGTTTATGGAACAACCTACTATAACGATACAATAGCACCAGATTACACAACTAAAGACGGCCAAGTTAACATAACTGTAGATAAAAATGCCTATAACCTAAAACCAAACCAAAACCTATCTGTTATGGCATATTCTGAGCCAACAAATCTTGGCAATATTACAACCTTGGGCGATGGCACTATATTGGGCACGGTTAGCATACCAAACACCCTAGCCCCCGGATACCATACTATTAAAATAACTGGCCAAACAATTTTTGATACCACCGTAACTATACAAAAAATAATTTTTGTAGCCTCATCTGGCCAAGACATAGATGGTGACGGTATTCTTAACGAACAAGAGGTTTGCCTTGTTGGCGACCCATCTGGTACAGATCAAGACAAAGACGGCATAGACGATGCCTGTGATGGTACAATTTTAGAGGCCCCTATAGTGGTGCCACCCCCGGTTGATCCACCAGACAATCAAGACCCAGCTACCCCACCCCCAAATACTGGTGGTGGGCAAACGCCCCCACAAATAAAAGATAATCGCCCAAAAACCCTAAAAACTATTATTCAAAATAAGTTACAAAAAATTACAAAAACCATTCAGTTATACAAAAATAACTTTAAGCCACTTTTTACAATGATTACTAGTTTTGTAGTTACTATTTTGTTTAGTTTTAAGCTATAGTTAAATTTTTTTGGCTTATAAACAGCAGTATTGGGTAAAAAGCGTTACAATATAAGCTATGGCACATATTGTAATAGACGCCCGCGAACTACGCACCAGTACTGGGCGCTACATAGAACGGCTTATACATTATTTACAGCAAATAGATAACGCCAACAAATACACTATTTTACTTTTACCAAAAGATTACCCCGCTTGGCAACCTAGCGCAAAAAACTTTGCTAAAAAAGAATGCCCTTATAAAGAGTTTACTTTTGGCGAACAGCTTGGCTATGCTTGGTTTTTATATAAACTTAAGGCAGATTTAGTACACTTTGGAATGGTTCAACAGCCCCTTTTGTACTTTAAAAAAAGCGTTACAACCATTCACGATTTAACTACAATACGTTTTAGAAACCCCAGCAAACCAGCTTGGGTATTTTGGCTAAAATCGCCACCATACCGATTGGTTATTTGGTGGGCAGCCCATAAAAACAGAACAATAATTACCCCAACAAATTACATTAAAGACGATGTAGCCAATTTTGCACACATTAATAAAGATAAAATTGTAGTAACCTATGAATCTGCCGATGAAATAACCGGTAAAGCCACGCCAATAACTGCTCTTGCTGGTAAAGACTTTATTATGTATGTAGGGCGCCCACAACCGCACAAAAACTTATCTAGGCTAATAGAGGCTTACGCCCTGCTACGCAACAAATACCCTAGCTTAAAGCTAGTTATTGCTGGTAAAAAAGATAAGCTGCATTTAAATCATTTTGCCACAGCTAAAAAACTTGGTGTAGCAGATGGTTTAGTTTTTACGGGCTATATAACAGATTCTCAGCTTAAATGGCTGTATTTACACACCCAAGCTTACGTTTTTGCATCTTTAAGCGAGGGCTTTGGTTTGCCCCCACTAGAAGCCATGCTACATGGTGCACCAGTAATTAGTAGTAATGCTACCTGCTTACCAGAGGTTAATGGCAATGCCCCAGAATATTTTGTGCCCACAGATGTGCACTCCATTGCCAATGCTATAGACAAAGTGCTATCTAGCGCCCAGTTGCGCCAACAAATGATTCAAAAAGGCCACAGGCAGGTTAATAAATATAGCTGGAAACATATGGCAAAACAAACCCTAACTGTTTATGAAGAAGCGCTAGCCCCTCGGTAGTATGTTGCGCCGTACATAGTTTGAATAAAACTATTATTTAGGCCATACTATAATGTAATGAAATACATATTTATAAGTGCTTTATTTGCGGTTATTAGCTTTGGGGCCGCACCACTGGTTAGTGCGCAGCAACAAATTAATAACGATGGTGCCAACGGTGGTGAGCTACAACAAAATAATAATGGTAACGCCTTGCAAAACGCCCAGGCTGGCCAATCTACATCTCCGGTTACACAAAACGGAGGTGCTAAAATATTACAAAATTCACCCAACACAAATTTAACAGTAACCGGAGAACCACAACCAACCGTACCAACCAAAAATAAATCTATTATTGGCTGGGTACTACTGGCGGTTACACTATTGTTTTTGTTAATGTCACCAGCACTTATGTACGCTCGTAATCTTTCACAAAAAGAGCAAACCAAGCCCAAACAATCAAAAAAAGAACTCACACCCAAAGATGAGGTTAAGGTAAAAGCTACAGAGACTATTAAAATAGATGAAAGCCCAAACAATCAAGAACCAAAAAAGCCCACGCCCAAAAAAAAGCACAAAAAATCTACCAACAAAGTTAAGCGTGGCAAAAAAAAGAAATAGCTATTTAATTAGCTACACTATTCTTCTAAATCTGTAGGTTCTGCCGGTTCTTCTTGGTTTGCGCCAGGTTGCAAAATAACGTGCCTGTCGCGGCCCTCGCCCTCTGAAATGGTGTTTATGTCGTTTTCGCCCGCAACTTTATGTACAATGCGTCTATCGGCGGCAGACATGGGCCTTAGAGCCATTGGTTGGCCACTTTGCTTTACCCGCGCAATCCAATCTAGGGCCTGTTCGGCCAATCTATCTTGGCGATGTTTTTTATAATCTGCTATATCTACATTTACCCTAGTAAATTCAAAACCTTTGGTTTTTAAAGACATACTAACCAAATACTGTAAAGAACGCATAGTCTCGCCGCGTTGGCCAATTAAAAAGCCATTCATATGCGTAGATGGCACAGATAGCTCAATTACATCTTCTTCTGTGGTTGCATAAACATCTGTGTTAAGCCCAAAAAAAGATAATAAATCTTCTAGATATTTTTTTGCATAAATTACTGATTCGTCCATATAATTACCTCCTCTTTTTTGATTTATTCTTTTTCTTTTTTGTTTGTTTTTTGGGTTGAGGTTTTGGAGTAGTAACAATTTCTGCTTCTGGTATGTCGCTTACTGCTTCTTTAACGTATGTTTTTGCACCAGATTTATGCACTTTTTTATTTATAGATTTACTATCTGTTTTAACACTTGCTTCCATTTCGTTAACATCTTTTTTTAATATGTGCCGTTGCTGAATAATGGCTACAATACTGCCCACCAGCCAATAAAGAGAAAGTGCTGCAGCAAGATTAATTGCAACAATAAACAACATAAATGGTATAAAGTATAGGGTTAAACGGCTTGTGGCGGCCTGGACCTCCATAGTATCAACCTCTTTGCCCTTGCCACTATCTTTTAGAATTTGCTTTAAGCTCCTGGCTGATTTATCTGTCATCATTAACTGGCGGCTCTGATAATATTGCGTAAATACGCTAGCTAATACCAAAATCATGGCTGGCCAATAAATTACTCCAGATTCTATGGCTGGTTTTGTAAGATCTACAAAACCCAAAAATACGGTATTTAACTTATTAATGTCTGTGGCAAGTTCTTGTATAAATGGCAAATTTTGCACCCAGCCATAGGCGTTGGTAACAAGCATCTGTGGATCATTTATTATTTTATTTATTGCATAAAACAAAGCCAGCAAAATTGGCAGTTGCGCCAATAAAATACCTATAGATGCCAAAGGTTTAATCTCGCGCTCTTTATACAGTTCTTGCATAAGAGCGTATTCTTTTTGCTTATCTCCGGCGGCCTGTTTTTTTATACGTTTTATATCTGGCTGGAGCTTTCGCATTGCCATAGCATGATGCAGTTGTTTTTTTAGTAGTGGGTAAAGGGCTAAGCGCACTAATACTGTAAATACAATAATGGCCATTCCTAGGTTATGGCCTGGTAAAAAGGCAATAATTATAATCAACAGATTAAAAATTGGTTTGCCAATAAGGGCATTAAAAATACTACCTATTAATTGAAACATACTTAGCTACTAGTGTATCACGAAAGTTGTGCAACTTCTTGCAAATTTGCAACAATATGTGATTCTAGCTCGGATTGTGGCATTGTGGCTACGTCTTCTTTAAATACCAAAAACACAATATCGTGATTTTTTAGATATTTTGGTGCTTGCAGGCGCACAATCTCGTATATACGGCGCCTTATGCGGTTTCTTTTGGGGGCAGATTTTGTAACCTTTTTGCTTACCACTACGGCCGCTCTATAAGAGGCTGTTTTATGATTTTTAATACCCCTAACCGTAATGGTGGCACCCCTAATACTAGCACCCTTTTTAAGCACATATTTAATAGAGGCGGGCCCATAAAACCTATGTTTTTTTGTTATCACTATATAATTCCTACCATATAACTATTGTAGAACATTTTTTCGCTTGCAACTTTATATTTACTGGCTTATCCAGAAATTTTTTCGCGGCCTTTTAGGCGGCGGCGCTTTAAGGTAAGGCGGCCCGCCCTAGACGACATACGCTTCATAAAGCCGTGCATTCTGGCACGCTTGCGAGTTTTTGGTTGGTGGGTTCGCTTTGGCATAATCTAATTACATACTTTAACACAGAGATGCGTTTTACTCAAGCCCCTAGTACTTTATAAAATATTAAACTGTAGAAAATACATAAATTAACTAAAATAATTTACAAACTATCCACAGACTTACGTGTTTTATCCACAGGTTTACAGGTATACAATTTTATTGTGTATAAATATCACCCCTGTTTAATATAGTTTTAGTATAGAACACAAAAATTAACAAATTGGCTGTGGAAAACTTTTAGTATATTTAGTACACTAGTAAGTAATCGTAAAAATACCGACAACCAGCGCGGAGGGGAGATTACAAAAAACAATGAAGGACGACACGCTTTGGCAAGCCATCCTAGGAGAGATTGAACTATCTATTTCTAGGGGTAGCTATGTAACGTGGTTTAAAAATACAAGAGTACTAAGAACAGAAGGAAACGTAATTGTTATTGGGGTTGGTAACATCTTTACAAAACAGCAGCTAGAAGTTAAATATCGCCCAATGTTAGACTCTTTATTACTAAAATATGCACCAGAAGGCACTAGGTTAGATTTTAAAATTTATGCTGTTCCTGCTCGTAGTAATAACTCTTCTAAGCAAACAACCTTTAGCCCAAAAAGGCCAACGCCCAACCAAACTACCTTTACTACAAACACACCTAAAAATAGTTTTTCTCAGTCTTACCGTAAGGGCTTAAACGAAACCTACACTTTTGATTCTTTTATAGTAGGTTCTAATAACGAGCTTGCTTACGCTGCCGGCCAAGCAATTTCTTTGTCTCCGGGTAAAAAATATAACCCAATGTTTGTTTATGGAGGGGTTGGCCTTGGCAAAACACACCTTATACAGGCCGTAGGTAACGGAATACTTGTAAATAATCCTAAAGCGCGCGTTGTTTACATTACTAGTGAGCAATTTGTTCAAGAGTTTTTGCAAGCAATTAGATACAAAAAAATTAGTGATTTTACCGCACACTACAGAAGCGCCGATGTTTTAATTGTAGACGACTTGCAGTTTATTGCCGGTAAAGAAAAAACTCAAGAAGAGTTTTTTCATACCTTTAACGCCCTGCACCAAGCCAATAAACAAATCATTATAAGTAGCGACAAACCGCCCAAAGCCATTCCAACACTAGAAGAAAGGCTAAGAAGCCGTTTTGAATGGGGCATGATTGTAGATATTGGTACACCAGACTTTGAAACACGCAGTGCAATATTACAAAACAAGGCCATACAACACGAACAAGATCTACCACCAGATGTTGTAGAATTTTTAGCCAACCGGTTTCATAACAATATTAGAGAACTAGAGGGCGCCCTTAACCAGCTTCTTGCCTTTTGCGAAATGCGCAACCTAAAACCCAGCATATCTGTTGCAACCGGTGTTTTTGGAACCTCTCCTGGCCGGCCAAAAAGAATTTCTAGTAAGCAAATAATAGAAAAAACGGCCAAGCATTACCAAGTAGACTTAATTGATCTTTTAAGCCCAAGGCGAGACAAAGACATTGTAGTGCCACGCCAGGTTGCAATGTATTTATTAAGATCGGAGCTTAAGCTTAGCTTTCCTAAAATTGCTCAAGAATTGGGCAGAAAAGACCACACCACCGCCATGCATTCGGTAGAAAAAATTCAAAAAGAACTTCATTTTGACAGTATCTTAAAAGAACAAGTAGACGAAATTAAGGAGCGTTTATATGCATAATAAATGTGTACAACTTGTGTATAAACGGTGTAAACATATGTGTATAAATATTAGTGTTTGTACACATAAACCACAGCTTCAATTAAAATTTGCTTTTAACGTTGCTTTAATACACTTTTTTAGCACAGCCGTTCCACTGTTTTTACACAACCAAAATCTAAATTTTATATCTATTAATTCTAACTTTTTACACAATATCCACAAGCCCTATAACAACAACTACATATAAGAAAGGAACTATTATGAAGTTACAAGTAACCCAAGAAAATCTATCAAAAGCACTATCAAATGTAGCTAAAATAGCTATGGCAAATAAAAACCCATTACCAATACTAAATAATGTAATGCTTAAAACAATAGATGGTAGATTAAGCTTATCTGCTACAAACCTAGAAATAGCAATAACAGAAAAGATTGGCTCTAAAGTTAG
>JAUPVN010000031.1 GCA_030917025.1 Patescibacteria group bacterium
CAAAGCCATTAGTAACACAAGCCGCAAATAATGCAGATGTTGTTATTGTAAGCATGCACTGGGGAACAGAGTATAGCCCTACAGAAAACGATTTTCAAAAAAATGCCGCTAAAGTGTTAGCGGAAAGTGGTGCAGACGTAATAATTGGGGCAGGGCCACATGTATTACAACCTGTAGACAAAATAGTTTCAGAGGGTGGCCGTGAAACATTAGTTTGGTATAGTTTGGGAAACTTTTTAAGTGCACAGCTAGATCTAGCCTCTTTAATTGGTGGCATTTCGGTTATGGATTTTGCCAAATCAGAAAATGGAGCAAAACTAGAATCAATAGGTTTTATACCATCTTATATGCACTATGAATGGACGCCACAGCAAAAAGCTGCCGATGCCTTATTAGAAAGAAAAAACTTTATGGTTTATCCTCTAGAAAAAGCTACAGATCCGCTGTCTCGTTCGTTATTTAATACTACAGTAGAAGCTCAAACAAACTATGTTAAAAACGTTTTAAACACCCATATAAACGTGCCACTCTTACCAACCCAATAATTATAGATTAAAAAATTCTTCTAGGGTTGTATTTTGGGAATATATTTTTTGGGCAAGATCTTTGCCAACATATCTAAAATGCCATGGTTCATATTGGTATCCTGTAATTTTATCTTTATATAAAGGGTATCTTAATATAAAGCCATACTTATATGCGTTGTCTTTAAGCCATATGCCATCTTTTGTGTCTGCAAAACATGCCTCTAAGTAGCATTCTCTGTTTGTAGAAGCAATATCTAATGCTAAGCCTGTTTGATGTTCGCTTGTTCCTGGTTTTGCGGATACTGTATCTGCTTCTGCCTGGCCTAAGCTTTGTACTAAGTTATTATAATAAAAACCCTGTAGTTCGGCAGATCTATAACCACTAGCTAACATTAGATCTAAATTATTTTTTTTTGCATCTACAAATAATGACTCAAG
This sequence comes from Patescibacteria group bacterium, assembly GCA_030917025.1. Classification (GTDB taxonomy): domain Bacteria; phylum Patescibacteriota; class Saccharimonadia; order Saccharimonadales; family CAIOMD01; genus JAUPVN01. The sequence goes on from JAUPVN010000031.1 coordinate 966, forward strand.
GTTAGGTGCAACAATATTTCTAATACTATTTTCTGAATTGCTTTTTTGATTATTTAAAGTTACGTTAGGACTAACCAAATCGCTTGGGACATAGCTAAGTAAAATTGGTCTATTTTTATTAACAATAATAAATTGACTTGCAGGGTCGTTAATATCTATATTATCTTTGGGTTGTTCGTTTAATGTAGTGTTACTACTTGGTGATATATTTTGGCTAACATCATTATTTTGTTCTTTATTACTTAACTTTGTATAAGTAAAGAAAAGAATAGTGGCCATTACTAAACAAATAATAAACGTTATAATATATATTTTTTTAGATTTAGTTTTTTTACTATGATTCATTAATTTATATATTAGCTGTTTATGCTATAAAATAATAGTATGAGTCTAAATAATAAGTATAATTATAGACATAAAAAAACTAGTCTTAATTATAATTATCGTAAACCATTAAAGCGTGGCAAAAATTATAAGCGTTATATGACCTTTAGTTTAATAATATTAAGTTTGCTAATAGTTATATTTGCATTTGTAAAACCTTTGCCACATATTACGGCACAATCAAACTCTATTACAATACCTTCTATTGGGGGCAATCAAATGCCATGGCCAAGCACCGGAAATTCTGCAATAGGAGCACAATACTTTGGGCCATTATTAAGTAATGATGATGATTCTTCTGTACCCATTGCAAGCACTGCAAAAATATTTACAGCTTTGTTGATTAATAACAAAAACCCAATTAAGGGAGATGGAGATAAGCTATTAATAGATAACCAAGATGTACAAATAATGCAAGAATATATATCTAAAAATGGCTCTATTTTGCCAGTAAATATTGGCCAAGAATTATCCCAAAAAGAAGCTATGCAAGCGTTGTTAATTGTTTCTGCTAATAATATTGCCGATACAATGGCCATAAAAGCATTTGGGTCTGTAGAAGCTTATGTGTCTTATGCTAATACTACGCTAAAAGAATGGGGCTTTGTAAATACAAATATTGCCGATGCAAGTGGGTATTCTCCATTAACAAAAAGCACGGCGTCTGAACTGGTAAAAGCAGCCGATATGTTAATTTCTAACCCCGATTTGGCACAAATAGTTAATACTGCGCAAATAGAATCAGCCAATTTAGGAATAATACAAAATACAAATAAAATTTTGGGTACAAATGGTGTAATAGGCATTAAAACCGGGAACACAGATGAAGCAGGTGGGTGTTTTGTGCTTGCACAAAAAATAACTTTAGCAGAAGGTCAAATAGTTACAATGTTGGTTGCTGTTTTAAATCAATATAATGTGCCAGATGCTATTGTTCAATCGCTCAACTTATCGCAAGCAGCTTCCGCTGGGTTTGCTTATAAAACAATTATTCCTAAAGACCAAGTTGTTAACCAATATGTAACAAATTGGGGAGAATCGTACGATGTTGTAACTAAAGACGATACCAAAGCAACCATTTGGCAATGGAAAGAAACAGTATTGCCCATACAAAGCAAGATATTATCTGTTAACCACTCTATAAATGAGCCCGTTGGCGTTATAGAAGTAAAATCTAACAATACGTCTAGCACAACACAATTAGTTCTAAATAATAAGATAGAAAAGCCATCTATAATGTGGCGATTCACTAATATTATTTAGTAATAAATGACTATTATTATAAATTCTAAATATACGCTTTACATATCTTATGCTATCTGATAATATAGTACGGTATATTAAACAGCTCCTTGGTGAATTGGCAAGTTGCCTAAAAAATTGGGCAAAACTACCTTTAACCAAGAATTTTTATGCCGTATAAATTAGCGTTTATTGGTTTGAGCACTAAAATGTAAGGAGAACTATGAAAGCACTCATTACGAGGAAGGTAGGAATGACGAGTATCATTACAGATGCTGGCGTTGTTACACCTATAACCTTGCTTTCCGCTAGTCCCTGCGTTGTTACGCAGGTTAAAACTGCAGAGTCAGATGGCTATGCTGCAGTACAGCTTGGATTTGAAACATCCAAAAAGATTGGTAAATCCCAAGCGGGTCATTTTAAAAAATCTGGCTCCAACCCTAAAATTATTCGTGAGTTTCGTGTTTCTGAAATTTCCGAAGATTTAAAAGTTGGTGCTAAATTAGCGGCAGATACTTTTTCTGTTGGTGATGTAGTAAACGTAACAGGGGTTAGTAAAGGCAAAGGTTTTGCTGGAACAATTAAAAGACATAATTTTAAAAGAGGCCGCAAAACTCATGGTGGCCAAAGCTATCGTAGGCCTGGATCAATTGGATCTATGTATCCTCAAAAGATTTTTAAAGGTAAAAAAATGGCAGGTCAAATGGGTAACGAGCAAGTTACAGTGCAAAATTTGCACATTGCATTAGTTGATACAGAAAATTCTGTTATTGGTGTTGTAGGTGCTGTTCCTGGGCCTCGTAAGGGTATTGTTGTTGTAAAGGGAGCAAAATAATGGCTGTTTCTACATATACTGCTACTGGTACAAAAGCTACTACTGCAGCTAAACTTAATAAAGATATTTTTGAAACAGAAGTTACAAACCATGAACTTCTTAAGCAGTCGTATGTTACTTATATGGCTAACGGGCGTTTAAATTTAGCTAAAACCTTAAAAAGAGGCGAAGTTAGCGGTGGTGGTAAAAAACCATGGCGTCAAAAAGGTACCGGTAATGCCCGTACCGGCTCTATACGTAACCCAATTTGGCGTGGAGGTGGCATTACTTTTGGCCCAAGTGGTAATGAAAATTATAGTAAAAAGCTAAATGTTCAAGCCAAGAGGCAGGCTTTGCGACAGGCTCTTACTGTTGCCACTCAAGAAAAGAACTTTATTGTAGTGGACGATTTTAAAACTAATGGTAAGGTTAAAGACACTGTTAATTTATTAAGTAAAATTGGTGCATCCAGAAAAACAATTTTAGTCGTAAATGAACTAAATGATTTAGTACTTAGAGCTACAAATAACTTAACGGATGTGTACCCAGTTTATGTTCGTAATTTAAGCGTTGTAGATATTTTAGATGCGAATACAATAGTTGTTTCTAAAAAATCTTTAGAAACAATTGATGAATGGTTAGGAGCAAAGAAATGAATCTAATTATAACTCCAAGAGTTAGTGAAAAAGCATATGCTCAGGCTGGTACTTTAGATACATATGTTTTCATTGTTCCTTTAAGCTCTAATAAGATAGAGGTTAAAAAAGCTGTTGAACAAGAATACGAAGTTACGGTTATTGCGGTAAATATAGTTAATCAAAATGGTAAACCTAAGCAAAGCTATCGTAAGGGCGGCCGAACTATGCCAGGAAACAGAAGTGATTCTAAAAAAGCTTATGTTAGAATCAAAGCTGGCCAGAGTATCCCTGTGTTTGCTGCACAAGAACAGGAGTCTAAATAATGTCTGTAACAGCACTTAAGCCAAATACACCCGGTCAGCGCGGTATGACCACGCAAGATTTTGATGAAATAACAACAAAAAAACCTGTTAAAAGTTTAATAGTAATTAAAAAAGGTTCTGTTGGCAGAAACAACCAAGGGCGTATAACCACGCGCCATAGAGGTGGTGGAGTTAGACGATATTACCGAATTGTAAATTATAACTTAGCTCAAGGTATAACCGCAACAGTAGAAGAGATTGAATACGATCCAAACCGCTCAGCTAGAATTGCTCGTATAAAAGACCAAGATGGTGCATATCATTATATTATTGCTGCACAAGGTCTTAAAAAAGGCGATAAGATTGTATCTAACGAGGAAGCGGCAATTGCCACCGGGAACCGTGTACCACTAAAAAACATTCCAACTGGTAGCACCATTTATGCTATAGAGCTTCAGCCGGGCAAAGGCGCTCAATTAGTACGTAGTGCTGGTAATAGTGCTCAGCTAGTTGCCAAAGAAGGAGACTACGCTCAAGTTAAATTGCCAAGTGGAGAAGTAAGAAAAATTCATGTTAATTGCAGTGCTCACATTGGTAATGTAGGTAATGTTCAGCACCAAAATATTAAAATTGGTAAAGCTGGGCGCAATCGTCATAAAGGAATCAGACCAACTGTTCGTGGTGTTGTAATGAACGCTGTAGACCATCCACATGGTGGTGGAGATGGCGGTCGTCATGGAATGGGTAAAGCTCCAAGAACACCATGGGGCCAAAAAACACTTGGTTTTAAAACGCGTCGTCGTAAGACTTCAAATTCATTTATTGTTAAAAGCCTTCATCAGGCTAAGAGGAGAGGTTAAACAATGAGTCGTTCATTAAAAAAAGGACCATTTATAGACCCTAAGCTTGCAAAAAAAGTGGCGGCTTTAGGATCAGAAGATCGAACAATAATTAAAACCTGGGCTCGATCATGTACTATTCCACCAGAATTTGTAGGAAAAACAATTGCTGTACATAATGGTCGTTTGCATGTGCCCGTTTTTATTTCAGAAAATATGGTAGGTCATAAATTAGGTGAATTCTCTCCTACCCGTAAGTTCCGCAGCCACGGCGGTAAGATGGCAAAGAAATAGGAGCAATGAGTATGAATGTACAAGCTATTGCAAAAGGTGTTCGTATGAGCCCACGTAAAGTAGGTGTTGTAGCCGCTTTAGTTAGGGGCCGTAGTGTAGAAGATGCATTGGTTATATTAGACCATACCCCAAGACGTTCGGCTGATCCTGTTTATAAAGTTGTTGCTAGCGCTAAGGCTAATGCAGAACACAACCACAATTTAAAGCCTAATACGCTACAAATTGTAGAGATAAGTGTTAGCCCCGGTCCTCGCTTAAAAAGATTTCGCCCAGCGGCACGTGGCCGTGCGTTACCATTTTTACGCAGAAGCAGTCATAATAGAGTGGTAGTATCAGGAGAAGAAAGAATAGTTAAGACACCTACACAAGCCAAAAAGGCTTCTGTGGCTAAAAAGGAGGCCAAATAATGGGCCAAAAAGTTAATCCTATTAGTATGCGTTTGCAAGTTAACAAAAACTGGCGCAGTAAGTGGTTTGCACCTAAGCGTGATTACGCTAATTACTTATCACAAGATTTGTCTGTTCGTCGTTTAGTAGCTAAAAAGTTTACTAACAGAGGAGCAATTAATACAGTAGATATTGAACGTTCACCAAATTTAGTTACCGTAACTATTCAAACTGCAAAAGCAGGTGTTGTTATTGGTCGTGGTGGCGCAGGCGCACAAGAATTAAAGGCAGAATTTGAAAAAATTTTTGGTACAAGCGTAAGAGTTAACATAGAAGAACTTAAAAAATATCAAATGTTTGCTAAACTAGAAGCCGAAAAAATTGATAGACAAATAGAAAGACGAATAGCTTTTAGGAGAGCAATTAAAAGAACATCAGCCGCAACAATGAGAGCTGGCGCCAAGGGTATCCGTATAGAAGTTGCGGGCCGTTTAAATGGTGCTGAAATGTCACGAAGAGAAAAAATGATTGAAGGCAGTGTGCCGCTGCATACATTAAGAGCAGATATAGATTACGGTTACGAAAGAGCTAAAACTCCCGCAGGTATTATTGGTGTTAAGGTTTGGATATATAAAGGGGAGGCAAAATAATGCTATTACCTAATAAAATGAAGCACCGAAAGGTTTTTAAAGGTAAAGTCAGAGGCCCTGCTACCAGGGGTGAATATATTGCTTATGGCGAATATGCATTACAGGCCCAAGGGCACGAACGTATAACAAGCCGACAAATAGAGTCTGCTCGTCAGGCAATGACACGTTATACAAAACGTGGTGGCAAAATTTGGATACGGATTTTCCCTCATACACCAGTAACTCGTAAACCTCAAGATGTTAAAATGGGAAGCGGTAAAGGTGCGCCTGAGTTTTATGTTGCAAAGGTAAAGCCAGGAACTGTTATGTTTGAGATGAAAGGTATTACAGAAGAAACCGCCCGTGAAGCTATGCGTCTTGCTGCTCATAAATTACCAGTTAAAACTAAGTTTTTAGTTAAAGAGGAGGACTAATATGGCCGATAAAAAACCTAAAAAAAGTCCGACTCAAAAACTGTCAGAAGCTAAATTAGCTAAAAATGTTGATTATATGGTAATGAATAAAGAAGATCTTATTAAAGCTATACAAACCCTACAAACAGAGGTTAAGATGTTTAAAAAAGGTACAGTTACCAAAGAAGTAGTTAATGTTCATGCGTATAATACTAGACGTAAA
>JAUPVN010000002.1 GCA_030917025.1 Patescibacteria group bacterium
CCCAAAACGATACTATTGGGGTAATTAAAATTAATAGTGTTGGCACAGATACTTTTGCTTTAGTAGAAAAGGCAATTACAGAGTTTAAGTTAAAAAATGTTAAAGGAATTGTTGTAGATTTGCGTAATAACCCGGGTGGGTATTTAGACGGTGCCGTAAAAGTTTCTGGGAATTGGCTTAAAAAAGGTCAAGTAATTGTAGAGGAAAAGCGCGATGATAAAGTTGTAGAAAGCTTTAAAGCTACCAAAGATGGCACGTTGTTGGGTGTACCTACAGTAGTGCTTATAAACGAGGGTAGCGCAAGCGCAAGCGAAATTATGGCCGGTGCTTTAAGAGATAATGGTGCAGCCACATTGGTTGGTGTAACTACCTACGGTAAAGGCAGTGTGCAAGAAGTAGTTCAGTTTGATGATGGTGGGGCACTTAAAGTTACAGTTGCAAGATGGTATACGCCAAGTGGTAAAAATATTAACAAAGATGGTATTGCCCCAGATCAAAAAATAGAGCTAACAGAAGAAAACTTTAAAAATAAGCAAGATTCCCAGTTTGATGCTGCAATACAAAAATTAACTAGTCAACCATAATGCTTTTGTTGCATAAAAGGGCATGAGTCAGGTACTATAAAGATATGGATACACAACAAAACAACGTATTAGAAAAAAAGATATTAATGGTAGAAGATGACGAGGGTTTAGCTGCCGTATATGTTGCTCGCTTACAGGCAGAAGGTTTTAATGTACATCGCGTAGCTAACGGAGAAGAAGCCTTAGCTGCGGCTATATCATTTAAGCCAGACTTAATTTTGTTAGACGTTATGATGCCAAAAGTTAGTGGTTTTGATGTGCTAGATATATTAAAAAACACACCAGAAACCACAAATATTCGTATTATTATGCTTACAGCCCTTAGCCAAGACGCAGACAAAGAACGTGCACAAGAGCTTGGCGCCGATGACTACTTAGTTAAAAGCCAAGTTGTTATAGCCGATGTTGTAGAACGAATTAAACACCATTTAGATATTTAAATAACTACATTTTTGCCATTTATGGTGTGTAATATGTAGTAGGGCTTACATTTTTATAAGTTATAATTGACAAATAACAAAGCTTATGCTAATATACATAGTATGAATGAAATACTGCAAAAAGAAATACCAAATTACAAAATACCTGCGCCTACAATTGACTATTTAGAGTACAAACCAAGCACTTTTGTTACACAAAATATAGGTGGGCTTGCTATCACTTTTCCTGAAAAGACACCGCAACCCGCATTTGAAACATCTATGCAAATAAATGAAGAAGCTAGAGTTATAGAAGGTAGCGAAGTGCTTACAACTATAACAGATAATGCAGAAATGGCCGAAACGGTAAAAGAGGGTAAGATATTGTGTGAAATAAGCACAAATGATCTTGATTTTATTGCAAGTTTTGATGTTGATAAGGGTGATATATCCGAATTTTCCAGTAGGGGCATAGCAGAGCCTAAAGATGGCTGCTATTATGCGTATATGAATGATAAAGGTGAAATTGAGTTTGTAATAGCAAGTAAGGACGATTTAGGTACAAAATTAGATTATTTTAAAAATCCAGATTTAGTTGGTGAGCTAAATTTTGAATATAGCACAAAAGTGGGCGAACTTAAAAAAACAAAATCAGTAGATTCTAAGCCTCAACAAGAATCAGTAGAAAAACCGAACATTCAAGATTCGGCCGAAAATATAACAAATGAGTTATTAGAACAGGTAAAGACAAGCATTGAAGATCTAAAGAAAAGAATAGAACAAAGCCCAAACGGGTTTGATCAAGCCACTATTGAAGATTTAATAATTAATTTTGAAAGTATTGTTAAAGATTTAAAATCTATTCAACAGAAAATTAGAGATATTTTAAGTTTCGGTAAAGATGATAAATCTAAAGTAGTAAATATTAGTAGCGTGTTAGATGGTATAATCGATCAAGCTCAATATATTAAATCAAGATTAGAGCAATCAAGTGGTTATCCAAATAATCCTGAAAGCTTAGATGAAAGATCAATGAGAAATTTATATAATGAAAGTCTAATATCAATACGTAATGGGCTGGATTATATATAAGATATTAATTCTTGATAATACAAATTTTAGTTTATACTACGGTGACTTCTATGCGGGGAACGGTTTTGCCAGTGTAAGTTCTTTTTTTGCGTTTTGCAAAAGTTACTATGCCATCTTTTGCAGCGTGTATTGTAAAGTTTCTGCTAATAAAAGTGCCTTTGCCAGCTAGTTTTGTTTGGCCAACTTGTCTTATAATAACTTGGCCTTTTTTTACGGCTTGGCCACCAAATAATTTAACACCAAGACGTTGGCCAGGGCTATCGTGATTGTTTTTACTGGTTCCACCAGCTTTAACGTGGGACATAAATACTCCTTATTTATGGGGTTACTACTTTTTTTGCAACACAACTAATTGTCTGCCCACTATTTGATCGGCTCGAGCATAAATCAAATCTTGTGGTTTTGCGTGCTTAAATTCTAGTTTATTGTACCCCAAGTTGTGCAGTTGGTCAAGTACTGGCAGCGTCATAAAGCGGCCGCCAACGTGCCAAGCAGGCACAGCCAAGCAAATACGCGTGCCAGATGTTATTTGTGTGGCAATATGGGAAAATATTTTTTTATGTAGCGTATTTACAGAACTTATAAGGCTTTGTATATCCGTAGGAGAGGGTGCTTGGGCTAATGGCCGGCCTAAATAGCTTTCAGATGCAATAATATTTGGTGTTGGTTGCCAGCTGTAATTGGTGGCATCGCCTTGGTTTAGCGTAACAGTGCCTTTTACACTTGGTATTTTATTTTTTAGCCAATCTAAATTATCTTTAGAATATTGTATCATTTTGGGTTCTATATCTGTACCGTAAACGTTGTAACCCATTAAAAGAGCCTCTTGTAAAATTACCCCAGTGCCACAAAATGGGTCTAGCAGTGTTTGGTTTGGTTTGTGTGGGACAGAAGCTAAATTAATAATGGTTTGGGCCAGTTTAGGTGGCAGCATGCCAACGCGAGCGTCTCTTTTGGGCCTAGCTTGATCGCGAGCGGCGTAGGCCTCTATATTTTGTTCGTGGATGGTATGGGCAAGTTGCAAACTGCCATTTTGCTTAAAAATAATTAGCTCGGCACCGTTTTGCTTGGTTAGGCTATTGTGAATAATTTGGG